>URJF01000005.1 GCA_900548085.1 uncultured Oscillospiraceae bacterium
TGTTCCGTGGTTTCGTGACCGCAGCCGCAGAGCATATGAAAAACAAATAATACATCACAGCAAAAGAGCTATGTCGCAAAAACGACATAGCTCTTTTTGAGGTATTCTATTCTAACCAAATCACCATTTGATAAACTTTGTAATCTTTGCGCCGTCAAGTGCGAGGCCTACTATGATGAAAATAATCGCACTGCCTGTAGCCTGAATAATGCTGAACGGTACAGAGGTCCATGCAGTCGGGAATGAATACATAATTCCTTCTGCAAGGAGATATCCAAAAATAGTAATAAGTCCTGACACAATAACCATAGGTACTGTGTACCAAGATACAATCTTGCGCTTGTTATGCTTTTTCTTATAAGCTGATGCCATAAGTATGAACGGTACTGCATTGAGTGCTTTAATTACAGCTGTTGCCGGGGCCCACTGAGGTGCGCCTGAAATAATATCGGCAAGTCCGCCGCCGATTGCTGCGGCAAGCGATGCCCACGGTTCTAACAATGTACCTGCAAGGTAAATCATAGAATCTCCAAAGTGGAGGTACCCGTCGTTAATACCTGTGTTGAATTTTACAAAGGCTGTGAATACACAAATCACTGCAGCCATAAGACCTGTGGCACAAATCTTTTGAATTTTTACATTACTGCTTTGCTTAGTTTTTTCCATTGTTTAATCCTGCTTTCTCTACAAGTTTGTACAGACAACGCTCAAAGTGAACTCCGTCTGCGGTATTGTATTTTCCGTTAGTTTCCCTGACTGTAACCTCGATAGCAGAGCATATAAAATCCGACGCAAGTCTGACTGCCGATACCACATCACTGCCCGTAACAAGCCGTGCCGCAACCACCGATGCCAAAATATCACCTGTGCCCGAAAAGCTGCCTCCGATTTTTTTATTCTTTATTACAGAAAAATCTCCGGAGTCAAAAACAGTGTTGATTACCTCTCCTGTGTCTGTGGGGATTCCGGTAGTAATTACCGTCTTTTGCATAATAGAGGAAAGCTGCCTGATTTTTCTTAGCTTTTCATCTACGGGGAGATACGCCACAGAGTCATACTCTGTGCCTGTGAGAACGCAAAGCTCTGTAAGATTAGGTGTGATAACGGTAGCCTTAGACACAAGTGCTTTGATTGCGTCCACGCTGTCGGAATCATAGCTGTCATAAATCTCGCCGTCATCCGCCATAACGGGATCAACGAGAACCACAGTATCTTCGCCCGCAAATTCGTCTATAAAATCTGCTATTATTTTTCCCTGACGACTGTTGCTGATAAAACCACTGAGTATTCCGTCAAAATCAGGAGAAAGGTTTTTCCACTGCTCAGCAAAAGCCTGCATATGATCAGTAAAATCAATATGCTCATACTGCGGATAGCCTGTCTGATTGGACAAAATACCTGTAGGCAACGGACAGCACTGCACACCCAAAGCGGAGATAACGGGTATATCAGCCGTCAAAGAACATTTGCCGAAGCCTGACAAATCGTTAATTGCTGCAATTTTTTTCATTTGTTCACCGCCAACTTAAGTTGAGACTATTATATAATAATTGTGTCTATTGATAAATACACAAAATCAAATAATTTTTAGGGTACAGATTGAAAGGCATAAAGAAAACGGCACTCATATGAGTGCCGTTTAGCTATTCAGTTATGAAATTTTTAACTTCGGTAAGGAATCTGTCCATCTCGTCATCTGTGCCCACGGTAACACGAACATATTTGTCGATACGAGGCTGACTGAAGTAACGGATAAATACCTTCTTTGATTTCAAAAACTCAAACATATCTCGCATACTGTACTCGGAATGAGTAACCATAAGAAAATTAGTGCTGCTGTCAAGGACCGTAAAACCCATACTGCGCAGTTCCTCGGTAACTCTGCTGCGAGTGGCAATAATCTTAGACACAGTCGACTCAAAATACTCACGGTCATTCATAGCCTCAACGCCTGCTGCTACAGATATGCTGTCCACTGTATAAGAGTTATAACTGTTCTTAACCGCCTCAAGCTCGTCAATCAAATCTGCTGATCCGATAGCGAAGCCGATACGAAGACCTGCCAGCGAACGAGACTTAGAAAATGTTCCGGTCATAAGAAGATTGTCGTACTCACTCGTCAGCGGAGCGCAGGTAACGCCGCTGAAATCGGCATATGCCTCGTCAATAATAACCACGCTGTCCCTGTTTTCGTCCAATATTCTGCGGACAAAATCCAAATCCTCTCCGAGAGATGTGGGTGCATTGGGATTAGGGATAACCACGCCGCCGTTAGCTGCTGCATAATCGTCCGGATTTATTCTAAAATCATTATCCAAAGGATATGTAGTATATTTTATACCAAACAAATCGCACCATACCGGATAAAAGCTGTAAGTAATATCCGGATAAGCAATAGGCTTATCGCCGTTAAAGAAAGACTGAAAAGCCAAAGCGATAACATCGTCGGAGCCGTTGCCCACAAAGACATTGGTCGGCTGTACACCGTAAAACGAAGCGATGGCCTCTTTCAGCGGCATAACATCCGACGAAGGATAAAACCTAAGCCCGTCTGTATTAAACTCCCTGATAACTCTAACCGCCTTAGGTGACGGAGGATAAGGATTTTCGTTAGCATTTATTTTGACTATATTGGTATCCTTGCTCTGTTCACCGGGAACATAGGGAGTAATCTGTCTAAAGTTTTTTTTCCACAATTTTTCCATAAAACCTGTCCCGAAAAATTAAGCCTCTGCAGCAGCCGCCTCTTTTTCTGCTCGGCGCTGGGCTCGTTTCTTCTTAGCCTTATATCCCAAGAGCTTGTCCAAATTTTCCTGAGGGGTACAATAACTTCCTACAGTCACACAGTACTCGCCGTATGTACCGTGGAAATTTGAGCCACCAGTCATAAGCAGTTTGTCCTTTTTGCACTTAGTTGCAAGGTACTCTGTCTGCTCATCGCTGTTGCACGGAGACCAAACCTCTACTCCGTCGAGACCGTACTCAACATACTTGTCTATCTCGTCAAAATTATCAAACTTTCCGGGATGAGCCAAAACAGCTATGCCGCCTGCACCGTGAATCTCGTCGATAACATCATGGACAGACGGATATTTGGTAGGTGCAAGAACATTAGTCTCGCTCTCCTGGTCGAACAAAGCCTTGTGCAAATCGCCGAAAATCTGGTCTGTATAGCCTGCGTCCATAAGGGCGTGCATAATATGCTGCTTATACAAATTGGTGGAGCCGTTTGCGTGAGAAATAATAAAATCGCTCGTAATAGGAAAATGAGCGGCAACCTTAAGCATCATAATCTGGCCTGCTCTCTTGCGAGCGACAGATGTCTTTTTGCAGATGCCCTCCAATCTGTCCGGAGCGTCTGCAAGGTAGGACAGAATATGAACTTTTTTTCCTGCCTCATCGTCAAAAGCGCTAATCTCAACGCCCGGAATAACAGTAACTCCATGTCTCTTTCCTATAACCTGACCTCTGACTGTACCCGCAACACAATCATGGTCGGTAATTGCTATAGTATCAATGCCACTCTTTTGGGCAATAACAATCAAATCTTCTATACCAACAGAGCCGTCGCTCAGTTTTGTGTGGCAATGTAAATCCGCCGCCATATTTGATACTCCCTTCTCTCGTGTATCTATATATAAAACATTATTCTGTATAATATTGTAGCACAGATTTTTGTGTAATTCAACAACAAGTATAATAAAAAGTTGACAAATCTCACAAAATCCTACAATTTTTTCAGCTCACAATTCAATTTACCTACCGGCAATCCCACTACATTAAAAAAGTCACCGCTGATTTTTTTCACAAGGAGTGCACCGTAGCCCTGTATTCCGTAGGCGCCCGCCTTGTCCATAGGCTCTCCCGTAGATATGTAGTCTGCGATTTCTTCATCACTTAAATCATAAAATTCCACATCTGTTTTTTCAAAAAATGTGTCTGTCTTTTCGCCTTTTATGATAGTGACACCTGTATAAACGCTGTGGGTTTTGCCCGAAAGAGAGCGGAGCATACGAAATGCGTCGTCTTTGTCCTTAGGCTTGCCCAAAATGCTGCCCTCCAGTGAAACAACGGTATCTGCACCTATTACTGTATTTTTTCCGTCAGCCAACGGTCGTGCCTTAATCTCTGACAGATACATAACCGCATCCGACGGTGACATAGGACGGGGCAAGGTCTCGTCTGCATCTGCCGACGCTACCGTAAAATCATCTGTAATCAGCCGAATAAGCTCCTGCCGCCTCGGACTTTTTGATGCAAGAACGATCATTATTTTACACCTCTGTAGTACAGACCTCTGGTATATTTTTTGCCTAATTCGGCATGAGCACTGTACTTTTTTATAATCTCGCAGACCTCTCCTGCACTCTCGTCGGTAAAGGCAAGGTGTACAAAATCTGTATGAATCTCTCCTATTCGGTCACCCATATAGAGAGGAATGGGGTTATATATCTCCACACAGGGATATGGCGAGCACTTGACCGAAAACTCAAAGCCTTTTCTGTCGGTAAGTCTGCCCTGCTTTTTACAAACTTCACAGCCTATTCTGTTCTTGACCGGACAGTTTCGGGTCAGCATAAGCGGCAGCTTGCCGTAGCCTATTATACCCGTATCCTCGGCAGAAACGGCATTAGCCTGCTGCAAGGTCAGTTCAAACGAAAGTATGGGCGAACGAAACTGTCGAGCGGTGCGACTGTTAAAAACATTCAGTCCGAATCCGCCGAAAACATCAAATCCCATATCTTTCGCCGTCTTATATGCTCCGATATTTGACGCAAGAATTTTCTTTACTCCGATTTCTTTCAGTACGGTGAGCTGCTTTTTCAGCTTTTGCTCACAGCCAAACAGTCCTCGTGGAAGTTCTGCTCCGATTTTTTCACCGTCAAAATACTTTTCTTCCGACCAAACAGGGATAAAAATTCGCTCAAATGGATTATCCTTAGGTATTGTATCGGGGTGCAAAAAGCTTGCAGTCAAATACGGCTCGGCCCTGTGCTCTGTCATCGACAGTATCGGCAAAGGCAGCTTTTTATATTCAATATCGGGAACAGCGTTCAACTTTTCTACAGCGTCACGCCTCATTCCGTTAAGAACTCCGGCAGGAATAATAAGTCCGTCGTCCAATTTTATATTCACACTATGTGCATAATACTGAGTACCGCCGAATTTTAACAGCCTTGCAGTAACAGACTCCTTTGTCATAGGCTTGTTAATTGCCGCCTCGGGCACAGCGCCGGTGACGGTAACTGTTTTTTCATCCGCAGCAACGGTCAGCACAGCATTTTTGCCTCTCTCACAAGAAAAATCGACCGTAACGGGCACAAGAGGATTTTCATTATCGTAAAGGTGGCTCAAATCCTTGAGCACCTCTTTTGCGGCAACTACATCTTCCTTTTGGCGAGTACCGAACATATCGGCACGCCTGCCGGTGAAATAGCCATCGGTAAAACCGCTGCGTGAAAACACGCTGCGCAGGACATTCTCTCTGTCGGCGTCATATTCGCCGTCGAGAGCACTGCGGCAGGCAGTAACAGCGGCAGCCACATATTCGGGGCGTTTCATTCTGCCCTCAATTTTCAGACTGCACACACCCAATTTTTCCATTTCACGAGCGTGCTTTATCAGGCTCAAATCCTTAAGGGACAAGTCACAGCCGCCCTTTCCGTCGGCACTGAACTTCAGTCGGCAAGGCTGAGCACACAACCCTCTGTTTCCGCTCCTGCCTCCAAGCATAGCGGAAAGATAGCACTGACCGCTGACGCTCATACACAGAGCACCGTGAACGAATGCCTCAAGTTCCATAGAAGTACTCTGTCTAATCTCTTTGATTTCGTTGGAATTCATCTCACGAGGGATAACTGCACGGCAAAAGCCAAGCTCCTCTAATCGTCTAAATCCGTCCGGCGTACTCGCACTGCACTGGGTGGAGGCATGAAGTCTCGCAGAGGGAAAGCACTCTCTGATAACTTTTGCAAGTCCCAAATCCTGAACGATAAATCCGTCGGCACCTGCTCTCAGGGCACTGTCTATGGTGTGATAAGCCTCATTGAACTCCTCATCTGCCACAAGAGTGTTTGCGGTAAGATAGACCTTTACCCCTCTCTGCTTACAGTACAGCACAGCTCTATTCAGTTGTTCATCATCAAAATTGTCGGCATTGCGGCGAGCGTTAAGCCCCTTTGCGCCGAGATAAACCGCATCGGCACCGCAACGGACTGCCGCCACCAAACTCTCATAGCTGCCGGCAGGTGCAAGAATTTCCATACTGTCCCTCAAAAAAATTAGGGTGACGCAAAGTCACCCTAAAGTAGTTATTGTTACTTTTCAGCTAATTTTTCTCTCAAATTGCTGAGTTCTCTGTTAAGGCGTTCTATCTCACGGCGTGCAACGTCGACCTCCATACGAGCTCTGGCACTGTCCTCAAGATAATCTTTTATTTGGGCACGAAGGTTGTCGGCGGATGCCGTCGCTTTTTTAGCGGCATCTGCCTGGTCAAGAGCGACCAAAACAGCACACTGTGTCTGTGAAAGCGAAGGTGCCTCCTGTCCCGTAGACCTCATTTCTTTGTCGATAAGCTCACCCAATTCTTCTACATAATCGGGATCGTCTTCGGTAAGTATGGTATATGTGTTTCCGCAAATTTTAAGCGTAACTTTATTTTTTTCCATAATGCCCACCTCTCTGTCAAAATACAACATTATTCTACATAACAGTATATCAACTAAATAAATACTTGTCAATCTTAAAAGCTTCTGTTATATTAAAATTATCACACACAAGGAAGAACTTTATGAGCGGAAATATATTTTATTTAGAAACGAAAAACGGATGCTATGTCTTCGGTGTCGATGGGAGCGGTCTACTGTGTCATCTTCACTGGGGTGAAAAACTTCCCAAAAATGATTTTGAACTGTCGGAAACAGAGGAACGCAACTCCAACCACAGCTCAAAGGACTACATAAGAGAGGAATATTCCGTATTCGGCGGAACGAGATACAGAGAGGTTTCTCTCAAATGCACATATTCTGACGGTTGCCGTGACGGAGTATTTTTGTACAAGAGTGCAAAGCAGGAAGAAAATCGACTGACAATAACGCTGGAGGACAGTGCATATGATATTCGGCTGATACTTACATATGAATACAGCACGAACAGCGATATAATAACACGCACCACTCAGCTAAAAAACAATTCGGCAGAGCCGGTCACAATAGAGCGCATAATGAGCGGCGAATTGAATCTGCCCGGCAGAAATCCCTACAAGGTGATCAACACAAACGGCTCCTGGGGCGCTGAATTTTTGACCACAGAGACAGAGCTGAAAAGCGGCGAACTTGTGTTCGAGTCCCGAAAAGGCACAGCCGGTCACACCCACTCGCCTTTCTTGATTTTGCACAGGAATGCAACGGAGGAAGACGGCGATGTGTATTTTGCCTCTCTCGGCTACGGCGGAAACTTTAAGGCAGAAGCTCACAGAGATTTTTGCGGCACAACCAGATGCTATCTGGGAATATCGGATTTTGACTTTTCCTACACACTTAATTCGGGAGACTCTTTCGTAACTCCTAAGCTCTATATGGGCTACACAAAGGGCTTTGACAAAATGACAAACGGAATGAATGATTTTGCAGTCAATCATATTTTGCCCAAAGCACAGGCTGAAAAAATTCTGCCGGTACTGTACAATTCTTGGGAGGCTACCGAATTTGATGTAAGCACCGATGGACAACTCCGGCTCGCAAAAATTGCAGCAAAAATCGGCTGTGAATTGTTCGTTATGGACGACGGCTGGTTCGGAGCGAGAAACAGTGACAGAGCCGGTCTGGGAGACTGGGTAGTCAACAACAAAAAATTTCCCAAGGGCGTGGACGAGCTGATAGAGGGAGTAAATGCTCTCGGAATGGATTTCGGCATATGGTTTGAGCCTGAAATGGTGCAACAGGACAGTGATTTGTACAGAGAGCACCCCGATTGGACCTATCACTATGACAAAAGAGAGCCGTCGGAACTGCGCCATCAGCTCGTGCTGAATCTGACTAAGAAAGATGTAAAAGAATACGCTTTTTCTGTAATGGACAAAATGGTATCGGAGCACAATATAAAATATATCAAATGGGATATGAACAGACCTTTCTCCGAAATAGGAGCAGATAATCTCAAAAACAGCAAAGAGTTATGGTATCGTCACACTGTGGCTGTGTACGAAATAGCAGACAGACTGCACAAAAAGCATCCCGGCCTGCACATTGAGGCTTGTTCCTCCGGAGGCGGCAGAGCCGAATACGGTGCTCTGGAGCATTTTGACTCCGTATGGACCTCTGACAACACCGACCCGATAGACAGGCTGACCATTCAGCACGGATACTCGCTGCTGTATCCCCACAAATGTATGAGAGCATGGGTAACAGACTGGAATGACGGAAAATACAGATGCAAAAATTCCTTTAGATTTTGCTCCTCTATGCAGGGTGCACTGTCGATAGGCTCAAATCTGCTGAATCTCAGTGATGAGGATATTGAGGAATACAAAGAGAATGTCGCAATGTATAAGAAAATCCGTACCACAGTACAAACAGGCGACCTCCACCGTCTCGCTCAATATGACAAAGACGGATTCCACGCTGTTCAATATGTAGCAAAGGACAAAAAGCAGAGTGTAATATTCTTCCAATCCGGAACTAACGGCTTCTTTAACCAACAGGATTTTGAGGTTAAACTGAGAGGCTTTGACGACGAAAAGCAGTACCAAATCAATAACAAGATTAAGTCGGGAAAATATCTGAACGGAAAATATTTTACAGTACACTTTGACAGTCCCTTTGACTCAAAAATCATTGTGGCAGAAAGTTTGACTTAACGCAGTGATAGTGATATTATAATCAATAACAAAACTATATGAGGTGAAAATATGGACAATATGATAAACTCGGTTTTCAAAAGAAAACTACCTGTACCAAAGGAGATTAAAGAACAATATCCTCTCTCTCCGGAGGCTACTAAGATAAAAGAAGCAAGGGACGAAGAAATCGCAAAGGTATTCAAAGGCGAATCTGACAAATTTGTACTCGTTATCGGCCCCTGCTCCGCCGACCGACCCGACTCTGTGCTGGACTACATTCATCGCCTGGCAAATGTACAAAAAGAGGTGGAGGACAAAATCATAATTATTCCTCGCATCTACACCGGCAAACCGAGAACAACCGGCTCCGGATACAAGGGAATGCTCCATCAGCCCGATCCGGACAAAAAGCCGGATATGCTGGAGGGTATCATTGAGGTAAGAAATCTCCACAAAGACGCTATCGAGCAAACAGGATTGACCTGTGCCGACGAGATGCTCTATCCCGAAAATCACAGATATCTGTCCGACCTGCTCTCCTATGTTGCAATCGGTGCAAGAAGTGTGGAAAACCAGGAGCACAGACTCGTATCGAGTGCACTGAATATCCCTGTAGGTATGAAGAATCCAACAAGCGGCGACTTTTCTATTATGCTCAACGCAATCAAAGCGGCTCAAGGCGACCACACATTTCTCTACAGAGGCTGGGAAGTTGACAGTGCAGGAAATCCGCTGGCTCACGCCATTCTCCGTGGCAGTGTAAACAAGCACGGCATCAACCACTCCAACTACCACTACGAAGATTTGCGCACACTGCACGATATGTATTGCAGCGGCGGCTACGAAAATCCGGCTGTAATAGTGGACACAAACCATTCCAACTCGGGCAAGAAATATCTGGAGCAGGTTCGTATCGCAAACGAGGTTCTCCACTCAATGCGCCACAGCAACGATATCAAAAAGATGGTAAAAGGCTTTATGATAGAGTCATACATTGAGGACGGTAACCAAAAGGTAGAGGACGGCGTGTACGGAAAATCCATCACTGACCCGTGTCTCGGCTGGGAAAAATCAAAAGAGCTTATCTACGAGATAGCAGACCAACTGTAAGCTATGAATTTTGAACGACTGAAAAAGAATATAGCCGACGTAACAAAGGAGGCACAGCTCAAATTAGGTTATGAGCGTGTCCCCTTTGGCATAAACTATATGAACGGCACTCTGGCACACCTGCTTGGAACCGACTGTAACGAAAGAGATATCAAAGGAGCATTGAACAAATTCATTGCAGAAAACGAATATTACTTCGGTACAATAACCTACAAGGAGATTGACGGCGGTGTCAGACTCACCATACCCGAAAAGGGTGTGGAAGCTGTTCACAAGGCAGCAGACGAAAACAAATTTTTGGCAGATTTTCTAAAATCTGTACGCAATCCTGCATCGACAATAGATGACATTATCGCTGTGTTCAAAAAATACAGCAACGATGTGACGGTAAAAAAAGCGGACGGCAAAAACGGATTTGACTGCCTGATATATTTTGACAGCGGTGAGCCGGACGAATTTTGGTACTGCATAGATACCGAGGATTTGGGTATGACTTACCACAGATTTATCAAAGAAGACTATTTAGACTTTGGATTTTGATTCTTTGCCCGATGATTGTATTATATTTCCGTATTTTCCATATTTTTTATATTGACACAGGCAGGGTAAGGGGCTAAAATATTGTTAAAAAATAAACAAACTCGACTTACAATAAGGGAGATATTTATATGGCAAACAGAAGAGTTGCACTCGTTGGTTGCGGTATGGTCGGAATGAGCTATGCTTACGGACTGCTCAACTCCGATTTATGCAACGAGTTGATACTCATAGATGTGAATGAAGAAAAGGCAAAGGGTGAGGCAATGGACCTTAACCACGGTCTCTGCTTTTCCAACTCACATATGAAAATAAGAGCAGGCAGCTACGAGGATTGCGCATATGCCGACTTGGTAGTAATCACAGCAAGTGCCGGCAGCAGAAAGCCCGGCGAGACACGCTTTGACCAAATGAACACAAATGTGAAGATCTTTAAATCTTTCGTTTCAAAAATAGTAGCCAGCGGATTTAACGGTATTTTCTTAGTAGCGAGCAATCCGGTCGACATTATGACGAGAGTAACATATGAGCTGTCGGGATTTCCGGCTAACAGAGTAATAGGCTCAGGCACTACTCTGGACACAGCTCGTCTTAGATTTTTGGTAGGCGACTATTTTCAGGCTGACCCGCATTCCGTACACGGATATGTTATCGGTGAGCACGGCGACAGTGAGTTCGTACCGTTCAGCCAGCTGAATCTGTCCACAAAGAATGTGGAGGAATTTTTCAACGATGAGCGTTTCCGTGACGAATACAAGCGCAGTGATATTGAGGACATTATCGAGAAGGTTAAGAACTCCGGCGCAGAAGTAATCAAGCTAAAAGGTGCAACATACTACGGAATAGGCATGGCTCTCGTAAGAATCACAAGAGCAATCTTCGGCGACGAAAACAGTGTTATCACCGTATCGTCACGACTGAACGGCGAGTACGGACTCCGTGATGTATATCTCGGTCTCCCTGCTTATGTGAACAGGAACGGGGTACGGAAAATACTTCCTCTCAACCTGAGAGACGATGAAATAGAAAAATTGAAGAACAGTTACAACATCCTAAAGGACAGTTATGAGAAACTGTCGATGTAGTTAGCATATGCTTACCCACCGTAAAAAGACTTCTACGGTGGGTATTTTGCAGGGTGTTGTAATTATTTTGACTTTCATTGTTATTTTTTTAACAATGGACGAATACGGCTGAAAGCCACAAACAGAACACAAAAAATATCATATATCGGAGGTAAAATTTATGGACTATCGTATCGAACATGACTCTATGGGTGAGGTAAAGGTGCCGGCGGACAAATACTGGGGCGCACAAACCGAAAGAAGTCACGAAAATTTCAAAATCGGTGTAGGCATTGAGGTTATGCCGAGAGAAATCACACACGCATTCGGTGTACTGAAGAAAGCAGCGGCTATAGCTAACCACAAGTTGAAGCCTGAAAAAATGACTGATGAAAAGCTGAAAGCAATTTCGCAGGCTTGTGATGAGGTTATGGACGGCAGTCTGAACGAGCATTTTCCTCTCGTAGTATGGCAAACAGGCTCGGGCACACAGTCCAATATGAATGCAAACGAAGTAATCGCCAACAGAGGCAACGAGATAGCAGGTAAAAAACTGCTCCACCCAAATGACGACATAAATATGTCACAATCATCTAACGACACCTTCCCTACCGCTATGAGCATCGCTGCGGTAGTAGGAATCGAGGACAAAGTATTTCCGGCTCTCGACAAGCTGATTGAGACTTTTAAAACACTTGAAAAAGAAAATGAGGGCATAGTAAAAAGCGGACGCACACATTTGCAAGATGCAACCCCAATCACATTTTCACAGGAAATCAGCGGCTGGAGAGCATCTCTCGAAAAAGACAGAAAGCTGCTGGAAATCGCACTGCCTGAGCTAAAGGAGTTGGCTCTCGGCGGAACGGCAGTAGGCACGGGACTGAACGCACCTACCGGCTTTGACAACGCAGTGGCAGAGGCTGTCAGCGAAATCACAGGCAAAAAATTTATCACCGCTCCAAACAAGTTCCATGCACTGACCTCTAAGGACGAAATTGTATTCGCTCACGGTGCTCTTAAGGCGCTCGCCTGCGACCTGATGAAGATGGCTAACGATGTGAGATGGCTCGCCTCCGGTCCTCGTCTCGGTCTCGGCGAAATCTCTATCCCCGAAAATGAGCCGGGCTCATCAATTATGCCGGGCAAAGTAAATCCGACACAGTGCGAAGCTGTGACTATGGTGGCAGTGCAGGTTATGGGCAATGACGCCGCTATCGGTTTTGCCGCAAGTCAGGGCAATTTTGAGCTGAATGTATTTATGCCTGTAACAATCTATAACTTTATGCAATCTGTCAGACTGCTCAGCGAAGTAATGGTATCATTCAACAACAACTGTGCTGTAGGAATAAAGGCAAACAAGAAAAAGATGCACGCTAACCTGCACAATTCTCTTATGCTCGTTACCGCTCTCAACCCATACATAGGCTACGAAAATGCCGCAAAGACAGCAAAAAAAGCATACAAGGACAACATCTCACTGAAAGAAGCCTGCGTTGAACTCGGATTCTTGACCGAAGAAAAATTCGACGAGGTATTCCATCCGGAACAGATGGTATGAGCAAAATGATATAACAAACATTCTTGGATAAAGGAGAAAATGGCAAATGGTATTCAGTTATTATCCCGGTTGCACCCTAAAAACAAGGGCTAAAGACCTGGACAGATACGCTCGACTTTGTGCGGCAAAGTTGGGTGCTGAATTAGAAGAACTGCCCGACTGGCAGTGCTGCGGCGGAGTATATCCCACCGCAAAGGACGAGATAGCCACAAAGCTGTCCTCCGTCCGTGCGCTGAACAGTGCAAAGAAAAAGGGCAACGAGCTGGTTACGGTATGCTCTGCCTGCCACAATGTAATCAAGCAAACAAACTATATGATGCAGACTGACGAAGAAAGCGCAAAAAAAGTCAATCTGTACTTAGGTCTCAATGAGGAATACAAGGGAGAGACGACAGTCCTCCACTATTTTGAAATGCTCCGTGACCGCATAGGCTTTGACAAAATAAAAGAAGCAACGGTAAATCCTCTGAAGGGCAAAAAAATCGCACCGTACTATGGCTGCCTGTTGCTTAGACCGAGCAAGGCTATGCAGTTTGACGACCCCGAAAATCCTACTATCATGGAAGATTTCATCAAAGCTATAGGTGCAACACCCATAACGTATGCAATGCGCAATGAGTGTTGCGGCGGATACATAACTCTCGAGGACAAGGACAGTGCCAAGAAAAAGGCTACTGCCGTAACGCACAACGCAAGGGCTAACGGGGCAGAAATGATAATCACTGCCTGTCCTCTGTGTATGTACAACCTGAACAAAAATGCCGAGGGTGATATACCCGTAAAATACTTTACTGAAGTGCTTGCAGAAGCATTGGGTATAGAATAAGGGGGAGAATATGGAAAACAAAGACGAACTGAAAGAACAGATAATCCTCTCCTCCGGTGTAAATCCGCTGAAATGTATGCGCTGTGGCAAGTGCACTGCCTCCTGCCCGTCATTCGACGAAATGGAATACCATCCGCACCAATTCGTGTATATGGTAGAAAAAGGCGATATTGAGCCGCTTATGAACTCGGACTCACTGTACAAATGTCTGAGCTGCTTTGCCTGTGTAGAGCGCTGCCCGAGAGGTGTGGAACCGGCTAATATAGTAGAGGCTGTCCGTCTGGCAGTAATCAGACAGCAGGGCAAAAATCATCTTAAGCCCCAGGACATTCCGGCACTGTTAGACGAAGATTTGCCGCAGCAGGCAATAGTCAGTGCCATGAGAAAATATCAAAAGTAAGGAGGAGAAAATATGCAAAGAATAGGCGTATTCGTATGTTGGTGCGGAAGCAACATTGCCGGCACAGTAGATGTAAAGCGTGTAGCCGAAGCTCTCGGAAAAGAGCCGGGCGTAATTTTCTCCACCGATTACCAATATATGTGCTCAGAGGCAGGACAAAATTTAATCAAGGACTCAATCCGTGACTATCATCTGACAGGAGTAGTAATATGCTCCTGCTCCCCTCGTATGCACGAAAACACCTTCAGAAAAGCGGCCGCATCGGTAGGACTGAATCCGTATATGGTCGAAATTGCAAATATCCGTGAGCAGTGCTCCTGGATACACAAGGATATGGAAACCGCTACTGAAAAGGCAGTAATATTAGGCAGAACAGCCATAGCAAAGGTACAGCTGAACACACCTCTCACCGCCGGTGAAAGCCCTGTAACAAAGAGGGCACTTGTTATCGGCGGCGGTATCGCAGGTATTCAGACCGCTCTCGACATAGCCGAAGCAGGCTTCGAGGTAGATATAGTAGAAAAGTCGCCGACAATCGGCGGCAAAATGGCACAGATAGATAAGACATTTCCTACCTTGGACTGTGCCGCCTGCATTTTGACGCCAAAAATGGTAGAAGCGTCCCAAAATGAAAAAATCAATATCTACGCATACAGCGAGATAGAAGATGTAAAAGGATTCGTAGGCAATTTCAATGTAAAAATCAAGAAAAAGGCACGCTATGTCAACGCAGATATATGCACCGGATGCGGTCTTTGCACCGAAAAATGCCCTATGAAAAAAGTACCTAACGAATTTAATTTGGGCATGGACAATCGCCATGCGGTATATATTCCATTTGCACAGGCAGTACCTAAGGTTGCTACAATCGACCCTAACTATTGTATCAAGCTAAAGACAGGAAAATGCGGTCTGTGCTCCACAGTATGCTCTGCAAAGGCAATCGACTACGACCAAAAAGACGAATATATTGACGCAAAATACGGAGCAATAGTAGTAGCCACGGGATTTAATCCGATAAGCATCGAAAAATTCGACGAGTTTGCATACTCTCAAAGCCCCGATGTAGTCACCTCGCTGGAATACGAAAGACTGATGAACGCTGCCGGACCGACAGGCGGAACATTGCTGAGGCCGTCGGACGGAAAGCACCCAAAGACAATCGTATTTATACAATGCGTAGGCTCAAGATGTGACGGCGGTGAAAAGGGCAAGCCGTATTGCAGCAAGGTATGCTGTATGTACACCGCAAAGCATGCAATGCTGACTCGAGAAAAATATCCGGACACAGATGTATATGTATTCTACATAGATGTGCGTACCCCGGGCAAAAACTTTGACGAATTCTATCGCAGAGCGGTAGAAGAATACAATGTACACTACATAAAAGGAATGGTGGGCAAGGTTGTTCCCGAAAACGGCAAGCTGAAGGTACAAGCCTCCGATTTGCTGGCTAACGAGCAGCTGCATATAGATGCAGATATGGTAGTCCTTGCTGCAGCAATCGAGCCTGATAAGAGCGCTCGCTCACTGGCAACAAAACTGACAGCCTCTATGGACACAAATGACTTTTTCACCGAGGCTCATCCAAAACTCCGTCCGGTAGAAAGCCCCACAGCCGGAGTATATCTGTCCGGTATGTGTCAAGGGCCTAAGGACATACCCGAAACTGTATCTCAGGCGTCTGCCGCAGCGGCAAAGGTAATCGGCCTGTTAGTAAAAGACAAGCTGACCTGCAACCCCTGTGTTGCCCACAACGACGAGATGATGTGCAACGGCTGTTCGGCATGCGAAAAGGTGTGCCCGTACGGTGCAATTTCTTATATCGACAAAGAGTTTAGAATGCCGGACAGAACTACTGCAACACGCAGAGTGGCATCTGTCAATCCGGCAGTATGTCAGGGCTGCGGTGCCTGCACGGTAGCCTGCCCATCCGGAGCAATGGACCTAAACGGATTTTCTAACAAACAGATTATGGCGGAGGTAGATGCGATATGCAAATAGAAGAAAACAAAGAATTTAAGCCTACCATCGTAGCCTTTTGCTGTAACTGGTGCTCATATGCCGGTGCCGATCTGGCAGGAACGAACAGACTGAACTATCCCGCAGATGTAAAAATCATCCGTGTGCCCTGCTCTTGCAGAGTGAATCCGATGTTCATTCTCCGTGCATTTCAGCGAGGAGCCGACGGTGTAATTATGTGCGGATGTCACCCGGGTGACTGCCACTACACCACCGGTAACTATTATGCCCGCAGAAGAATGACTCTCCTGTTCTCTATGCTGGACTATTTGGGAATAGAAAAAGGCAGAACGAGAGTAGAATGGGTATCTGCCGCAGAAGGTCAAAAATTTGCAGAAACGATGAATGACTTTGTTAAGACCATCTACGACTTAGGTGAAAGCAAAAGATTGGAGGATTTACGATGCAAGAACAAATGATAAAGCGTGCAAAGGAACTCCTCCGAAACGGTACCGTAAACAGAGTAATGGGTTGGAAAGCCGGAGAATTCGGCTACGACACCACCCCTGCCGTGTTCAATACGGAAGAAGAATTAGACAGCGAGTTTGTCTACAACACCTTTGCCGACGCTAACATATCAAAATATTTAATCAAAGAAACAAAAAAGGATCACAAAATTCTTGTGTTCCTAAAGCCGTGCGACTCCTACAGCCTGCTGCAGCTGATGAAAGAACACAGAGTAGACCGCACAAAGATATATGCAATCGGCATAGAATGCTTTGGCAAAACAGACACAGACAAGATACGACAAAAGGGATATTCGGCAATATCCGATCTAAAGGACAACGAAACTGCTGTAGGAGTAAAAACTATCTACGGCGACAGTGCAGAAATACCAAAGCACGAAATTATGGCGGAGCGCTGTCTGTCCTGCAAGAGCAAAAAGGTAGTAGTCTGTGACGAAATGATAGGTGAAAACGGTGAGGTTGTCACCGACTGCACTCGCTTTGACGAGGTGGAAAAGCTGGAAAAGATGACTCCCGAGGAGCGTTTTGAATTTTGGCAAAATGAGCTGTCGAGGTGCATAAGATGCAATGCTTGCAGAAATGTTTGTCCTGCCTGCACCTGCGAAAAATGCGTGTTCGACAACGACAGCTCAGGGGTGGCACAAAAGGCGGCTGCAAACAGCTTTGAGGAAAATATGTTCCACATAATCAGAGCTTTTCATGTGGCAGGAAGATGCACAGACTGCGGTCAGTGCTCCAGAGTATGTCCTCAGCACATACCGCTCCATCTGCTGAACCGAAAATTCATAAAGGACGCAGACGAGCTGTACGGTGAGTACAGAGCCGGTGAGGATATGGACTCAAAACCAACACTGCTCAGCTTTGACACAGACGACTGTGAGCCGAGCATTGTGTACGAAAGAGGAGGTAACGACTGATGTACAAAATAGAACTCAGCAAAATCGATGACCTCTTCGGCGCAATAGCACAGACTCAAAAGCTGTACATACCTGTGGACAAAAATGATATTGACACCGAATACGAAGAATATGCATACGGCAAGGTGCTCAGCGAAAGGTTGAACACAAACCGTTCGGCAAAGGATTTCTTCTTCCCACAGACCGAAAATCTCTATGATATAAAAATGAACGGCAAAAAGATAGAGATTACAGACACACGCAGTGAGTGCGAGGACTTTGTAATCTTTGGTGTAAGGGCTTGTGATGTGCGCAGCTTTGGTATACTCGACAAGGTATATTTGGCTGATCCTGTGGACACTTACTACAAAAACAGACGAGACCACGGAACAATAATCTCCCTGGCCTGCAACAGACCTGAAGAAACCTGCTTTTGCCACAGTTTCGGCATAAATGCTGCCAATCCCGAGGGCGACATAACCGCTTGGATATTCGGCGAGGAATTATATTTAGACTCAAAGACCGAAAGGGGCGCCACTCTTTTGGACAGCATAAAATCCGTGCTCAAAAGCACAGATGACACTGCCGTAAACGAATCAAAAAAAGCTATCGAAACAATTATCAACCGTCTGCCTCTGTCAAAAGTAAACTTTGAGGGAATGAAAAAGACAGAGCTTTTGGAGCACTTCAACAATCCAAAATGGGCAGAGCTCAGCGAAGCCTGTTTAGGCTGCGGCACCTGCACCTTTGTATGCCCCACCTGTCAGTGCTATGACATAAGAGAGTTCGACACAGGCAACGGCATAAAGAGATTCAGGTGCTGGGACAGCTGTATGTACTCCGATTTTACAAAAATGGCACACGGCAATCCAAGAACTTCTCAGGTAGAGAGATTCCGCCAGAGATTTATGCACAAGCTGGTATATTTTCCGGACAACAACGACGGCGAGTTCGGCTGTGTAGGCTGCGGCAGATGCCTAAAGAAATGCCCTGTATCGCTGAATATAGTAAAGGTAGAAAAAGCATTGGAGGTGTCAAAAGATGAATAACGACACACTTATCCCACGCATCGGAGTAGTAACCGACATTCGCATAGACACACCCGATGTAAAAACCTTTAGGGTGAACTCCACCGAAGGCGGAAAGCTGTTTGAGCACGTGCCGGGACAATGCGCTATGCTGTCCGTACCGGGAGCCGGAGAGGGTATGTTCTCTATCACCTCCTCCCCTACCAACGAGGAATATATGGAGTTCAGCATAAAAAAATGCGGATGTCTGACCGGATGGCTGCACCAAATGGATGTCGGTCAAGAGATAACAGTCAGAGGTCCCTACGGCAACGGATTTCCTGTAGAAAGTGATTTCAAGGGCAAGGACCTTTTGTTCATAGCCGGCGGAATCGGTCTCGCTCCTCTCAGGAGCGTAATCAACTACTGCCGTGACAACAGAGAAAATTACGGCAAGATAGATATTGTCTACGGCTCGAGGAGTATGGACGACCTTGTGGACTACAAGGAGATAATCGATGAATGGTACAAGGACGACGGAATAGACGTCTATCTCACCATCGATAGAGAGCAAGAGGGATGGGACGGTCACGTAGGTTTTGTGCCAAACTATGTAAAAGAATTAGGCTTTGACACAAACAAAACAGCAGTAATCTGCGGACCGCCTATAATGATAAAATTTACATTATCAGGTCTCGTTGAATTAGGCTTTGACAAGACTCAGGTGTACACAACAATGGAGCTGCGTATGAAATGCGGCGTAGGAAAATGCGGCAGATGCAACATAGGTGACAAATATGTGTGCAAGGACGGTCCTGTATTCAGATGTGACCAGCTTGACGAAATGCCAAACGAATATTAGACGGAGGACAATAAAATGGAAAACAATATGGTAAACATCTTTTTGTTCGGCAAAAAGTACACTGTTCCGTCGAACCTGACTATAATGGGAGCAATGGAATACGCCGGATACCAGCTAAAGAGAGGCTGCGGCTGTCGCAACGGTTTTTGCGGCGCCTGTGCCACAATCTACAGAATTAAAGACAACAGAGAGCTGAAGGCTTGTCTCGCCTGCCAAACAAAAGTCGAGGACAATATGTACATAGCAACTCTGCCATTCTTCCCTCTCGTAAAGGAAGTATATGACATCGAAAAGGTAAAACCCACCGAGCAGATAATGATGCAGCTGTATCCCGAGATATACTCCTGCGTAGGATGCAACGCCTGCACAAATGCCTGCACACAGGGACTGAATGTAATGCAATACATTGCATATGCACAAAGAGGCGAATACGAAAAGTGCGCCGAAGAGTCATTTGACTGCGTAATGTGCGGAGTGTGCTCGTCACGCTGTCCGGCAGGAATCTCGCATCCGCAGGTTGCACTGCTGGCGAGACGACTGAACGGAAAATATCTCGCTCCAAAGAGCAAGCATCTCGAAAACAGAGTGCAGGAAATCAAGGACGGCACCTTTGAGGAGCTGCTCCAAAACCTTATGCAAAAGCCTATTGAAGAAATAAAAGAGCTGTACAACAACAGAGAGATAGAAAAGTAAGGAGGTGTGCCCAATGTATAACAAAGAAATGATTGACTCAATGAAAAAGGTGGCAGAAAAGAGAGCGGAAAACGCTGTGCTTGAGCCACGCCGAATGACTGCCGACGAAAAGGATAAACTCCTCGCCACATATCATCCGGACTACAAGGAGGACCAGTTCCGAAAGCTGAAAATCGGACCAAACGCAGGTGAAAAAGTACCCACCGAGTTGTCCGAGCTGCTACAGGCACACAGCCGTATCAAATCCGATGACATTGACCTTAACAGAGTAGACTATGATGTGGATGTTCTCATAATAGGCGGTGGCGGAGCCGGTGCATCTGCCGCTATCGAGGCAGACAATAACGGTGCAAGCGTTATGATAGTAACAAAGCTCCGCATGGGCGACGCTAACACAATGATGGCAGAGGGCGGTATTCAGGCTGCCGACAAGCCTAACGACTCGCCGGCTATCCACTATATAGACGCTTTTGGCGGCGGTCACTTTGCCGCAAAGCCTGAGCTGCTGTATAAGCTGGTAAACGAAGCACCGGAGGCTATCCAATGGCTGAATGACTTAGGTGTAGAATTCGACAAAGCCTCTGACGGCACAATGATAACCACCCACGGCGGAGGAACCTCTCGCAAGCGTATGCACGCCGCAAAGGACTACTCCGGCGCAGAAATAATGCGTACTCTCCGTGATGAAGTACAAAACAGACAGATACCTATAGTAGACTTTACTGCCGCAATCGAAATCATAAAAGATGAAAACGGCAAAGCCGCAGGTGCTGTACTGCTGAATATTGAGACAGGCAACATAATGGTTGCCCGTGCAAAGACAGTAATCATCGCTACCGGCGGTGCAGGCAGACTGCACTATCAGGGATTTCCTACCTCTAACCACTACGGTGCAACGGCTGACGGTCTGGTGCTCGCATACCGTGCAGGGGCAAAACTGCTGTATGCCGACACTCTCCAATATCACCCAACAGGTGCGGCTTATCCTGAGCAAATTTTTGGTGCGCTGGTAACAGAAAAGGTTCGTTCCCTCGGTGCAAAGCTAATAAATGTAAACGGTGAGGCATTTATGCACCCGTTGGAAACCCGTGATGTATCTGCGGCATCAATAATCAGAGAATGTTCCGACAGACACAACGGAGTGCATACCGACGACGGTGTGGGCGTATGGCTGGATACTCCTATGATTGAGCTGAAAAACGGCGAGGGTACTATCGAAAAACGTATTCCGGCTATGATGCGTATGTTCGGCAAGTACGGAATAGATATACGCAAAGAGCCTATTCTGGTATATCCTACTCTTCACTATCAAAACGGCGGTATCGATATCAACTCCGACGGTATGTCCGGAGTAGAAAATCTATATGTAGCCGGTGAGGCAGTAGGCGGAATACACGGCAGAAACAGACTTATGGGTAACTCGCTGCTGGATATAATTGTATTCGGCAGAAATGCAGGACAAAAGGCATCTTCAAAGGCTAAAGAAACATCAGTCGGCAAGCTGACACTTTCGCATATAGATGAATTTGAGGAAGAAATAAAGAATGCCGGCATTGAAACCGATGTGGTTTCGCCAAAACTGCTGCCTACCTACACTCACGGCAACCCACGATTTGAGAAGAAATAAAATTTTAAAAGAGCTTTGCAAAAGCAAGGCTCTTTTTTTGTTAAAATCATTGACAGGTGGATATATAGGTATATAATATCATAAAAACAAAAGGAGGCGCACTATGAAAAAAAAGCAGGATATGCTGAACGGAAATGCTATGAAAAGTATAATTATCTTTTCTTTGCCCATTATGCTGTCGTCACTGCTGCAATATAATTACTCCCTGGTAGACAACATAATTGTGGGCAGATATGTCAGCACCGATGCACTGGCAGCCGTAGGCAATGTAGGTGCAATAAATTCATTCGTAATAGGCGCCGCCTTTGGATTGACAAGCGGATTCACCATCCCTGTAGCGCACGCTTTCGGTGCAAAAGACAAGCGCAGGGTATCACATTATTCAGGCTCAAGCGTAACAGTTGCGGCAGTGATAGGAATTTTCATTGTGGCAGTGGCACTGCTGCTGTCCCGTCCTCTGCTGAAACTGATAAAAACTCCCGATGAAATAATCGACTTGAGCCAAAGATATGTGAATGTGCTGTATCTCGGAATCCCATTCCAAATGCTGTCTAACAACTTCACTGCTATATCAAGAGCTGTGGGCGAAAGCAAAAAGCCACTGTATTTCTTTATGATAAGCGTGGGTGTAAATTTTGTCCTCGACCTGTTATTTGTAAAGCAATTCGGGTGGGGCGTAGAGGGTGCCGCTTGGGCAACCCTTGTGTCCGAAATAATCGCCGCCGTACTGACGGGTGTATATGTTTTTCGCTGCAATGAAAATGTAAAAATTACTGCGGCGGACCTAAAACCCGATTTCAAAACAATGTGGGAGCAGATTAAGCTGGGAATACCCGTGTCACTCCAATTCACAATCACGGCAATAGGCTCAATGTGTATGCAGACCGCAATAAACGGCTTTGGTGCTAATGTTATTGCGGGCTTTACCGCCGCAGGACGAGTTGAAAATCTGACAAACATACCTATGTCCGGCTTAGGAGTGGCTACCCAGACCTTTGTCGGTCAAAACTACGGAGCAAAAAATTATCGCCGCATAACCGATTCGGTGCAAAACATATTCATTCTTGACCTTTTTGTTTCGGTGGCTATGAGTACGACACTGTACTTTATCGGGCCGCCTATGGTAAGACTGTTTATGACAGAAAACAACGATGCAATTATGTCCGCCGCAAAGGAATACATACTTGCGACAGCACAATGCTACTCTATGGTGGCAATACTTTTTGTACTGCGTAACACACTGCAGGGATTAGGCTTCACCTACTCAAATATGATAGCCGGTGCAGGCGAATTTTTCGGCAGAATCGCAGTGGCATTTGTGTTCACACCGCTGATTGGCTTTAAGGCGGTATGCTATGCGGCACCGGCGGCGTGGCTGCTGGCAGACATACCTCTGGCGATAATATATCTCAAAAAGCATAAATATTTTCTGTCCCTCGCAAAAAAGAATAATATACAGAAAAATGTATAACTATAACAAAAATTTGCATTTATTCCGTGTTTATGGTATTATGAACTGTATTTAACTTTTATCGGAGGAACTCATATGACAAGCGGTCAAATATGTATTATGGTCGCCATAGTGATTTATCTCGCAAGTGTAATCGCTGTCGGCGTCATATATTCTAAAAAAACAAACAATGTAGGCGACTTCTACCTGGGCGGCAGAAAGTTAGGTCCGTTAGTAACGGCAATGAGCGCCGAAGCATCGGATATGAGCAGCTATCTGCTGATGGGACTGCCGGGACTCGCTCTTGCGTCCGGTCTGGCAGAGGTCAGCTGGACAGTAATCGGTCTGGCAATCGGTACATATCTCAACTGGCTGATAGTAGCAAAAAGGCTGAGAAAATACACAGCCCATATCGGTGCAATCACTATTCCCGACTACTTTTCACGCAGATACAATGACCAAAAGAACATACTGATGGGCATTGCTGCAATTATGATTATCATATTCTTCGTGCCATATACCGCATCGGGATTTGCCGCTTGCGGCAAGCTGTTTGCCACACTGTTCGGTATGAACTATCACACAGCTATGATAATCTCGGCTGTAGTAATAGTTGGCTACACAACCCTCGGCGGATTCAATGCAGCATCAATAACCGACTTTATTCAGGCTATCGTAATGTCCGTTGCACTGATTATCGTACTTATCTTCGGCATAGTAAAAACCGGAGGTATCGAAGCTGTCACAGAAAATGCACAAAATCTGGCAGGCTATCTCAATATGTTCCAAGGTCACGATGCAGTGACGGGCAAGGCAGGCAGCTTCGGCGCAATACCTGTTATATCTACACTTGCTTGGGGTCTCGGATACTTTGGTATGCCACACATTCTCCTGAGATTTATGGCTATCGAAAATCCAAACAAAATAAAAACTTCTCGCCGTGTTGCTACAGTATGGGTAGTAATATCTATGGCAGTAGCAGTATTCATCGGCGTAGTAGGTCTGGCATTAGTAAAAGAAAATGTACTCCCTGCATTCAAAGACAGCGAAACCGTAATAGTACAAATTGCAAACTATATGTCCACCCACGGTGTAGCGCTGGCGTTTACAGCCGGAATTATTCTGGCAGGCATACTTGCGAGCACAATGTCT
Organism: uncultured Oscillospiraceae bacterium; assembly: GCA_900548085.1. Classification (GTDB taxonomy): domain Bacteria; phylum Bacillota; class Clostridia; order Oscillospirales; family Acutalibacteraceae; genus Eubacterium_R. Next base: position 24,511 of record URJF01000005.1, read on the forward strand.
ACAGCCGACAGTCAGCTCCTCGCCGCTTCTTCGGCAGCGAGCGAAAATGTTATCGGCGGTCTGTTCAAGGCTAATATCAGCGAAAAGAACAAAATGCTCGTTGCACGCCTCACACTTGTGGTAATATCAATAATCGGTGTATTCATCGCTTGGAATCAAAATTCCTCTGTATTCGGTATCGTGTCATTTGCTTGGGCAGGATTCGGTGCTACCTTCGGCCCTGTAGTTCTGCTGTCGCTGTTTTGGCGCAGAAGCAACAAAAACGGCGCTATATGGGGTATGGTTGCCGCAGGTATAATGGTTTTCCTGTGGAAGTATGGAATAGCAAAGCTTTCTCCAATACTGAATATCTACGAACTGCTCCCGGCTTTTCTGACAGGTCTGGCAGTAAATGTTATCGTATCTCTGGCAACAAAAGCTCCGGACGACGAGGTAACAAAAGCTTTCGACGAAGTAAAAAATATGAAATAAGAATATACAAAACGCACATTCCAAATAGGAATGTGCGTTATTTTTTGTAAAAAATATTTTTATATTTATGCACCGATATGCTTTTTTATAGCATTCAGTGTTTCGTCGGAAATGACATGTTCCATCTTGCAGGCGTCCTGAACGGCTATATCGGGAGCAACGCCGATATTGGTCAGCATCTTAGTAAGAATTGTATGACGCTCATATATTTTTTTTGCTAAATCCAAACCTGAATCGGTAAGCTCAAGATAACCGTTAGGGTCGACTGTGAGATAACCGTCACGTTTTAGGATACTGACGCCTCTGCTGACACTGGGTTTTGAAAATCCCATATACTCTGCCACATCGATAGAGCGGACATCCGGTTTCTTTTGGTACAAAACATATATGGTCTCAAGGTACATCTCACCTGACTCGTGCATAATATCGCCTCCGTTTTAGTTCCGCCTAAAATCATAACACATTGTAAACTTTTTTGCAAGAAGTATTAAGGGAGGATTTTGCTATTGTTTTTAATTCTGTAATATAGTATAATAGACTAAATTATAATACATAGAATCGGTGTAGAATTGAGAATAATAGCAATAGGCGATGTGGTGTCCAAGCAGGGATGCGAATATCTGCGAGACACACTGCCGGAAATAAAAAGAGAATATTCAGCCGACGCAGTGGTAGTAAACGGTGAAAACTCAGCTGTAGGCAACGGCATACTGCCCCAAAGTGCAAGGCATATTTTTGACAGCGGAGCAGATGTTATCACGCTCGGCAATCATGCACTGCGCAGACAGGAAATATATGATTTTTTGGATGAAAACGAATTTATCATTAGACCGTGTAATTTTCATTCAAGTGCGCCGGGCAGAGGCAGTACCATACTCGATATGGGCTCAAAGAGGCTGGGCGTAATCAACCTGCAAGGCGTAGTATATCTGGACAATAACAAAAATCCTTTTGACGCAGTAGACGAAGAAATCGAAAAACTGAAGGCAGAGGGAATAAAAATAATATTAGTCGATTTTCACGCCGAAGCCACAAGTGAAAAGCGAGGAATGGGCTTTTATCTCGATGGCAGAGTGTCGGCACTGTTCGGTACGCATACCCATGTGCAGACCTCCGACGAACAAATATTGCCTAAGGGAACAGGCTATATAACCGACTTAGGTATGACCGGCACATATTACTCAGTACTGGGTGTAGCTCCCGACAGAGCTATCCAAAAAATGCGTACCAATATGCCTGTCCGTTTTGCTAACGAGGACGGCGAATGTACTGTAGAGGGCTGTTTTTTCGAAATAGACGACAAAAGCGGCAAAACCATAAGAACGGAAAGATTCAGAAGATGACTAAAAAAATATTGGCGGTGCTCCTTGCGACTGCATTGATCGGAACAATATTTTCCGCTTGCGGTCAAAGCAGTAACAGCAATGACCACCAGCTTGTAACCCAAACCACAACAGAATTGACAGAGGATACCACTAGCTTTAAGCTGAGCTATTCTCAGTCCGACTCTCTCGACCCTTTTGAGTCGAAAACTCTGAACAACCAAATACTATCTGACCTTGTGTTTGACTCCCTGTTCACACTGGACGAAACATATGAGGCTCAACCTAACATAGCTGTCAGCTACTCATACACCGACAGCACCACACTGACTGTAGTAATAAAGAGCGGCATAGTCTTTTCTAACGGAAAGCAGCTCACAGCCGAAAATGTTGTGTCCTCATTTTACTCGGCAAAAGAGTCTCCCAGGTGGAAGAATGAGCTAAAAGCCATCAAGTCCGCCGGTGCAATAGACAGTAATCAAATTAAATTTACGCTGAGCTATCCTAACCCTAACGCTCACAATCTGCTGACCTTTTCTATCGCAAGTGCAAAGCGAGACAAAGACAACAACCCCATAGGAAGCGGCAGATACAAATATTCGCAGGGCGGCGGCTCGGTTAAGTTGAAGGTGAACACAAAGCATCCCGACTTTAAGCCGAGATTCACAGAAATCACTCTGGTGAATGTACCGACGAGCGAATCGATTGACAATGCCGTGAATATCGGCAACATAACATATGCCTACCGTGATCTGTCCGAAGGCGACAATGTGAGACTGCAATGCAACAAAAAGATGGTAAGCCTAAACAATCTTGTATATTTAGGCCTGAATTGCTACAAGTCATCTATTGTATCGAATGTAAATATTCGCCGAGCAATATCGCTGGCAATCGACAGAGACACACTGGTAAAAAGTTCGTATCAAGGCTACGGCAAAAGTGCCGAATCGGTATTCAATCCATCCTCTAAGCAGGGAAAAGACACAAAGGTGTTTTCTGCCACGGCGGACACCGTTGCAGCTAAGCAGGCAGTTGCGCAAAGCGGCGTAAAGCAGTCCCACCTAAAGCTGACAATACTCACCTCGGACAACCAAAACAGAATTGCGGCGGCAAAGCTAATAAAGCAACAGTTAGAGGCAGTGGGCTTTAAGGTCAACATAAACAAAGAAAAACCAAAGGATTACAAAAAGGATGTCAAAAAGAAAAATTTTGACATCTATATAGGTGAGACGGGCGTTACGGATGATATGAATCTGTTTAGCTTTTTCTCAAAGGGCGGAACCACAAGCTATGGCATAGACCAAAAGAAATGTGAGACCGCAAAAGCATACTCAAACTATATGAACGGAAAAAAGGAAATCGGCGATTTTATGCTGAAATTTTCGGAGGAAATCCCCTTTGTTCCTGTACTGTACAGACAGGGTATGATATGCTACTCAAAGTCACTGCACGGAGATATGCAGGGATATGTAAACAACTATTTCTCTAACATAGAGGATTGGTACTGCGACTGATACGGAGGTTATTTATGATAAAGTATGAAAATCCAAACGGATATATCGAAATCACGAACAATTATTTTTCTCATCTGGTGGGGCATGTGGCTCAAAGCTGTTTCGGCGTAACGAGAATGGTAAGCTCAAATCCATACCAGAGTCTGAAATCCGTGATAAAAAATAAAATGGAAAACGCAGCCTTTGACACCACAGATCAAGGTGTAATCGTAAAAAGTGAAAACGGTGCACTGATAATAGACCTCTATATCGCAGTGTCATACGGCGTAAACATAAACGCTATCGCAGACAGTATTACTCACAAGGTCAGATATTCTGTAGAATCTGCCACAGGACTGAATGTGTCCGAAGTAAACGTGCATATAGCCGGACTGAATTAGGCGGAGGAATAACAGGATATGATTACAGGACTTATGTTTCGTGACGGAATTATTTCCGCTTCAAATAATATAAACAGCAACAGAGAGGCTGTAGACGCTCTCAATATTTTCCCCGTTCCCGACGGCGATACAGGCACCAATATGTCAATGACTATTTCCGCAGCCGCTAAAGAAGTGGAGCAGATGCCTGACGACAGCACCATTGCCGATGTATCGAAAAGATGTGCCTCGGCTTTGCTCAGAGGTGCAAGAGGAAACTCGGGCGTTATTCTGTCTCTTATTTTCAGAGGCTTTTCCAAAGCATTCAAAGACTTAGATTCTGCTGACTCAAAGGCAGTGGCGGCAGCATTCAGAGCCGGCACAGACGCCGCATATAAGGCAGTAATGAAGCCCACCGAGGGCACAATACTCACTGTCATTCGCAAAGCGGCTGAGGCTGCCGAGGACATAGCAGACATTGAGGACAACCCATTAGAAGTCTGCAATGCGGCTCTCCAAGCAGCTAAAGTTGCCCTGCAAGAGACACCGGAGCTGCTCCCTGTACTGAAAAAAGCAGGTGTCGTTGACGCCGGCGGTCAAGGACTTGTGCTCATATTTGAGGGCATAAAGAGTGTGTTCGGCAAGAACATCATCCTGTCAAAAACAGAGGGCGAGGCCGAAAAAAGTGCCGCAGCAATAAAAGAAATCGATGAAGAAATCAAATATGGCTATTGCAGTGAATTTCTCATAGCAAAAGAAGAAAACTCTAAAGAGAAGGATCCCGAAAAGCTGCGTTCGTACCTTGAGCTTATCGGCGATTGTGTGGTAGTAGTAGACGATAACGATATAATCAAAGTGCACGTTCACTCTAACTGCCCGGGCACAGTTATACAAACTGCGCTGAAATACGGTCAACTGTACAATATCAAGATAGACAATATGCGCCGTCAGCACGAGGAAAACAAAACAGAGGTCAAGAGTGAGCCTAAGACGGCAAAGCCCGAAAATGACTACGGCTTTGTGGCAGTATGTGCAGGTGACGGACTGACTCAGCTTTTTAAGGACTTAGGCGCAGATACGGTAGTGTCCGGCGGACAAACAATGAATCCGTCCACAGACGACATACTGCACGCTGTTATGTCAACACCTGCAAAAACTGTGTTCGTACTGCCTAACAACAAAAATATTATTATGGCGGCACAGCAGGCAATTCCTCTGGCAGAGGACAGAAAAATCGTCGTAATCGAAACAAAGACCGTGCCTCAGGGTATCAGTGCGATGCTCGCTTTTGACGAGACCTGCTCTGAAGAAGAAAATCTCGAGACAATTTCCGAAACTATAAAGGCCACAAAAACAGGTATGGTCACCTTTGCCGCAAGAGACAGCGAGGTAAACGGCACCCCAATCAAACAAGGTCAAATAATGGGAATTACCGAGGGCAGTATCGAATATGTCGGCGACGACAAGGAACAAATTGCCTTTGAAACCGCATCAAAAATGTTTGAGCCCGGAGTAAGCAACATTGTAACGCTCTATTACGGCGAGGGCACTACCGAGGACGAAGCAACCAAGGTAGAAGAACTGCTGAAAGAAAAATACGGCACCGCTGTAGAGACAGCAGTAGTCAACGGCGGACAACCCATCTATTACTATATGATATCGGTGGAATAAAATGAGCTTTGATGAATACGATATTCAATACATAAAAGGTGTAGGAGAAAAAAGAGCCCGGTTTTTTAATAAACTGGGCATTTACACTGTTGATGATCTTATTCATTACTATCCAAGAAAATATCAAGATTGGAGCAAAACGGTAGCTGTGTCAGATGCGCCGACCGATGAGCCTGCATTCATCCGTGCCACCATGATTACTCCTGTAAAGGAGTCTATGGTACGCAAGGGCATGACTCTGTACAAATGCAATTTTTCCGACGGGAGCAATGTCATCCATGTGACTCTGTTCAACAACAAATATCTCGCAAAGTCACTGCGTACATTTGACGAATATGTGCTGTATGGCAAGGTGGAGAGGAGCTTTACCTCTGCGTCTATGTCGGCTCCGATAATTGAACCTGTCGCCGCAGCAGTGGGTATCCACCCCATATACAGCGCTACACCAAATCTAAATTCTCGTGCAATATCCAAGGTTATGGCAGCCGCATTGGATAAGATTGACGAATTTGATGAAACCCTCGACGAGAGTATTATGAAAAAATACGGACTGTGCTCTCTCGATTTTGCAATAAGGCAAATACACTTTCC
>URJF01000006.1 GCA_900548085.1 uncultured Oscillospiraceae bacterium
TGCTGTCTGTATAGTCACCCTGTATCATAGCTGTATCTATTCCGTTTGATTCACACAGCCTGCGGAACAGGTCGGAATATCCCTCACAGACTGCAAGTCCTCGGTCATATTCGGCAGGTACTTTTTGACCGTCTACTGTGGTTTGGGTATCCCAGCTCAAATCGTAAATATTGCCTGTGCCGAATGCCGCACCGTATGCACTGTGGGCGTTGGCGTATCTTTCTGTGCCGTCTACGTAGCTGCCTTTGTACACCTCGGTATCATATGCGGTGTGGCGTACCACGAAGTCATATATTGTTTTTACCTTATTATACTCGGACATACCGTCGGTGATATATACCGAGTTGAATTTTTCTGTAAATTCTGACAGTGCTTTTTCTTTCGCCGTGTCTTCTGCCTGTGCCGTCAGTGGCAGGGAGGTGCAGGTCAGCACCATGCATATGTCATTACTATACCTAATATTTTCTTTGTTATTCTCATATTATCACACTCCATTGGCGTTTGTTTCTGTCCTGTAATTTCATAATACCACAATTGCACAAAATTGACAATATTATCCAAAAAAATATATTATACCGTGCATTGAAATTGGAGCATAAAATAACCCCCTACCCCCCTTGTTAGCGGCTTTTCGGTGTGTTAAAATATTAACACACAATAATATGAAAAGGAGAATGTTTTATGGCTTGTTTCGTTGTACCTGTAGCCGAGGCTGTTGTGGTCGGTGCCGCTGCCCTCGTCGCAAAATCGCAGGAAAAGAAAAAAGAAACTCAAACATTTACTTATATCGCAAAAGACGGTATCACTAAGACCGGCGAAAAGATTGCTCTTTCACGCAAGCTGAGCTGGCTGGTTTATCTTTTGGCAGGAGGCTCATTGCTTTTGGCATTTGAGCACCTTTGGCACGGTGAGATTGTGCCGTGGTTCCCGTTCCTGTCGGCAGCAAGCAATCCTCGGGATGCCATGGTTATGCTGCATGAGATGGGTACAGTAGGCGTTTGTATGGCCGTTATCGTAACTCTCATTTGGGTTGGTATGCTCGCTTTTTCTGCCGGATTGGAGAAAAGGGCACGCAAATCCGCCCTTAAAGCCTAAGGAAAGGTAATTATCATATGACTCTGTTGATTACGGTTTTTGCCGCAGTTGTCAGCACTGCTCTTTGGTACAAAAAAGCTCCCGACAACACAATGCGTCTGGGCATACTGTGCTGGATGTTTTGGGGTGCATCGCTGATGTGGTTTGTGGATGCTGTATTTGAATATGCAGAGCTGCACGCAGCCTATTTTACGCCGTCTCCGTCCGATATGCTCAACGATTCGTTTTTGGGTTTGTCAGTGGTGGCTCTCGGACTGGTCATTTGGATTGTTGTTCTGCTGATTAAAGACCCTAAGGGCGTAGTTAGAGATGCTGTATTGAAGAAAAAAGATAAATAAAAAAACAGTGTGACGATTTTATTTTCGTCACACTGTTTTTTTGTATCCGTTATGCTTTTAGCACCTTTTCTTCTATCCATTTGTTCAGGTCGGCGTAGACCTTATCTTTGTTTACTTCGTTGAGTATTTCATGGCGCTTGTTCTCATAGAGTTTGAGCGTCACATCGTTGTGGCCTGTTTGGAGCAATTTCTCGTACACTGCTTTGACTCCGTTGGAGTAGTCGCCTACCGGATCCATAGTGCCGGATGCGAGGATTACGGGCAAATCTTTTGCCACATTGTTGAACCAAAAATCTTCGTTGCAGGCGATTGTCAGGTCTGCCAGGTCGTCGTAGCCCTTTGCGGTAAAAACAAATCCGCACAGCGGATCAGCCACATATTCGTCAACCTGAGCACTGTCGCTGATTCCCCAATCATAGTGGGTGCGGTGCTCAAATGGCTTGTCATAAGCGCCCAGTGAAATTTTGTTGAGAAAAGCGGAGTGGTGCTTTTTGCCCTTTAATGCCGACACTGCCCTGATTATCGGCTTGCCTACCTTTGCCAAAGGAGTAGGTCCGGCTGTTCCGATGAACATTGCGCCGTCTATTCCGTCACATCCAAATTCGTTGATGTAGCAGCGCATAATCAGCGAGCCCATAGAATGACCGCCGATAACGAACTTTTTGTCGGGATACTCCTGTTTTGCGATTTCGGTCAGCTTGCCGGCATCACGGATGATGTTTTTTGCGCCGTCTTTGTCGCCGAAATATCCCAGAGTGTCACCGTTCTTTACGGATTTGCCGTGACCTGCCATATCGTTCATAAATACAGCATAGCCCAGATCGGTAAAGGCTTTGATAAAATTTTTGTACCTGCCACAGTGCTCTGCCATCCCGTGATGCATTTGGATAACCGCTTTGACATTCTCATCGTCGGGACACCATTGCCACGCCCTGATTTCACCGTTGCCGGTACAGCTCGGATACATATATTCTTTTGATTTCATAATATCTAACCCCTCTCAATAATAAATATTGTGTATTAAAAAAACAAAATATATTCTAACTAATGTATTCTTATTTGGTTGTGTTATGTTCCGCACGGGAGCGGAACAATTATTTTTCAAATATAAGCGGAACTTCGGTCTTTAGTTCTCTGCCGAATAGCTCATTCACTGCGTCGATTGGTCTTTTGCCGCAGTTTACCACTTCATTTACCGCAAAGACGATGGGCATATCCACATCGTTTTCTTTTGCGAGACTGACAGCGGCAGGCAGAGCATTGATACCCTCTACCACCATACCCACTTCAGCCTTTGCTTCGTCGGGAGTTTTGCCTTGACCTATCAGTATGCCGGCTCGATTGTTGCGTGAGTGCATACTCGTGCAGGTTACTATCAGGTCGCCCATTCCCGTCAGTCCGCTGAATGTGTAGGGCGAGCAGCCCAGTGCGTTACCCAGTCTTGACAGCTCGGCAAGACCTCTCGTTATCAGTGCGGCTCTTGCGTTGTCGCCGTAGCCGAGACCGCAGGATATTCCTGTTGCCAGAGCGATTATGTTTTTCAGTGCGCCGCATATCTCCGTGCCCCTAATGTCAGTGTTGGTGTACACTCTCATAAATGGGGATGCAAAAAATTCTTGTACAGCCTTTGCCGTCTCTATGTCCTCACAGGCGGACACTATTGTGGTGGGCATATCTCTCGACACTTCTTCGGCGTGAGTAGGGCCCGACAGTGCCACAATCTTAGGCGGTTTTTTCTTCATTTCGTCGGAGATGACCTCTGTGAGCGTCATCAGCGAGTCCGGCTCTATTCCTTTTGCCACATCCACTATTATTTGATTTTCGGATATATATGGCTGTGCCTGTCTTGCGGTGCTGCGTACAAAAACAGACGGTACGGCGAACATAATTATGTCCTGACCGTCGCAGGCAGCTTTTATTTCAGTAGTGTATTTTATGCTTTTCGGCAGTTCGACTCCCGGCAGCTTAGGGTGAACAGCTGTGGTGCTGAGCGTCTCTATCTCATCGGGGAGGGCGGACCAAACCGTGACCTCTTTGTTTGTTTCTGCCAGCATTTTTGCCAGCGCAATGCCCCAGGTGCCTGCGCCGAGTATTCCTATTTTGTTCAATGTTCGTTACTCCGTTTTTTCTTTTTCTTCCAGCACAGATGTGCAGTGAGGACATCTGGTAGCCTCGATATTTATTTCGCTCTTGCAGTAAGGGCAGATTTTTGTGGTAGGTGCGGCAGGTTTTTCTTCCTTTTTGCCCAGCGCCATAGCCTTGTTGACTGCCTTTACTATGCAGAATATTACGAATGCCATAATCAGAAAATTGATTACTGCCGACAAAAATGAGCCGTAGTCAATTACTTGGTCTTTTGGCAGGTGAATTATGCCCTTTACATTAGCTCCGCCTATTAGGTTGATAAGCGGTTTAATGATATTGTCTGTCAGCGAGGTTACTATTGTGGAGAATGCTCCGCCTATAATAACGCCTACTGCCATGTCTAATACATTGCCTTTTGATATAAATTGCTTAAATTCTTCAAAAAACTTTTTAATCACTTTTTCTCCTCTTTGTTTTTTATTCCCGTAAAATCAAAGGAGGGTATGTACCCTTCGTCAGCCGACGACAGTTCTTGGACAAATACATTTGTAAGTCCTTTTGCCTCGGCATAATTGATTACTTTTGTGTACTCTCTTTTTGATATTTTTCTGTCTATTTCTTTGCACTTTGTCAGGTCGCCCATAGGCATATATTGTGCCATCAGGGATATGTATGCGTTGTCGAACTCGGAGCGTATGTCATCGATAATCTCTGTTGCCGAGTTTGTGTTAGACGGCAAAATCAGGTGACGGATTATCATACCTTTTTGCATAATTCCGTCCTCATCAAAAATATCCGTCGGTACCTGTCGACGCATTTCTTTCAGCGCAGATTTTACCACGGCGGGATAATCTGAGGCGTTGCTGTACCGCAGGGCTTTGTCCGGTCGGATGTATTTGTAGTCCGGCAGATAGATGTCCACAAGTCCTTCTAACATTTTCAGTGTCTCCACCCTTTCGTAGCCGGAGGTGTTGTACACCACGGGTACGGCGGGCTTGTATTTTTTCAGCACTTTCGCTATTCCTACTGCATAGTGAGTGGGGTTGACGAGATTTATGTTGTTTGCACCTTGATTTTCTAAGTCCTTGATTATATCTATCAGTTCACTTTCGGTGACAGGCTCGCCCTTGTTTTCGTGGCTGATTTCATAATTTTGGCAGAACACACAGCCCAAATTGCATCCGCTGAAAAAGATTGTACCGGAGCCGTTTTTGCCGCTGATGCAGGGCTCCTCCCAGTAGTGCAGCGCCGCCCGTGCCAGCCTAAATTCGTTTGGACTTCGGCAAATGCCCGACTCTTTGTCTCGGTCAATATTGCATCTGCGGGGACATATGTTACATATCATAGCAGTGCCCTGTAGATTTCGCTCTTTTTGTATGGCGTGTGAGCAGCGATAATCTTTGCGGCGTTGTTAATGCTTTCGCCCTCGCTGACTAATTTTTTTGCCATTGCTACAGCGTCATCCGGTGTGATGTCAGTGTTCTGAACCTTTTTGCCTGCCACTATGAGTACAAATTCGCCCTTTGGCTTTTCGTCCTCGTATCTGTTTACCGCCTCTGCCAGAGTGGTTTTGATTACTTCCTCATGTACTTTCGTTATTTCTCTGACCAGAGAAATTTCTCGGTCGCCAAAATATTTGTACATATCTTGCAGTGTATTTTTCAGCTTATGGGGTGCCTCGTAGAACACCATTGTTCGTTTTTCGTCAATCAGCTCCTCCAGATGCTCACGCCGTGATTTTTTGCTCACAGACAAAAAGCCCTCAAAGGTGAATCTGCCGACTTCCATACCCGACAGAGCGAGAGCTGTTGCGAATGCGGTGGGACCGGGCACGGACTCAACCTGTATGCCCAGCTTGTGACAAAGGCGAACCAAATCTTCACCAGGGTCAGAAATGGCAGGCATACCTGCATCGGTACATATGGCGCAGTCCTCGCCGGACAGTATTCTTGCGGTGATTATTTCGCCACGCTCTCTCTTGTTGTGCTCAAAATAGCTGACCATCTCTTTTTTTATGCCAAAATGGTTCAGCAGCTTCAGCGTTACTCTTGTGTCCTCGGCGGCGATAAAATCTACTTTTTCCAGCGTTTCGACCGCACGAGGCGAAAAGTCACCCAAATTGCCTATGGGTGTGCCTACTACATATAATTTTCCGCTCATCTTATCTTGTCCTCGTATCCGTCGGCATAGCTGCCGTAGACCTTCAGCATTTCGGGAGTGAATCTGCCGTCAATGCCCTTTATTATCAGCGGCGGTTCAACTCTGAGAAAGGATTTTGCACCCTTTTTGCCCTCTACTAAGAACAAAAACGGTTCCTCGCCCTCCTTGTCAAAGACGAAACGCAGACGCTTTGGCTCGATGTTGTATTGTCGCATAATAGTCAGTGCGTCCACCAGTCTCTCAGGTCTGTGACACATACAGAATCTGCCGGCATATGTGATTAGATATGCGGCAGCCTTTACTGCGTCCTCAATGTTGCAACACACTTCGTGGCGTGCTATCCTCGCACTTTCGCCCATTGACTCTATACCCGTGTTCACCGGTTTATATGGTGGGTTCATAGTCACCAAAGTAAAACTTTCTGCCGAAAATTCTTCACTCGGATTACGCAAATCGCAGAGATGAGCAGTCAGTCTGTCGCCCAAATCGTTAGCCTCGATTGACGCTCTTACTTGGTCGATAGCGTTTTGCTGAATGTCGAGACAGTGTACTCCGCTGATTTTTTTGTCCCTAAGCCACAGCAGCGGAATAATTCCGCAGCCTGTGCCCATATCGAGACATTTGTCCTTGTATTTTGGCTTTGCAAAATATGACAGCAGTACGGCGTCTGTGCCGAAAGTATGGTCAGGGGATACCACTATTTTTATGTCGTCGGATAATCTTTCGTACTTATATTCCATAGATTGTCACATACTTCTTATGTCATTGCCGAACAGATAGAGCGATACATATTCACCCACTAATCTGCTGGTGATTCGCTTGTCATAGCGTGCTTCTAATTTTGAAAACTTAAAGTTTGTGCTGATGACGGTAGGTCTGCCTGAGAGTATTCGGCTGTTGATAATGTTGTAGAGCGTGGCAATGCTGTATTGATTGTCTATCTCTGTGCCTAAGTCATCAAGTATCAGCAGGTCACATTCCAGCACCTGCCTTTTGGTGTAGAGTATGTTGTCTGTTCTGCCGAACTGCTCGGATTGCAGGTCGTCGCAAATGTTTTGGCTTGTGCCGTAGCAGACATAGTAGCCTTTGTTTATTACCACATTAGCGATAGCCAGCGACAGATGAGTTTTGCCTAAGCCGGCTCCGCCCAAAAACAGTAGATTTTTGCTTGCCATAGAAAAGTTTTGGGCATACTTCCGTGCCGTTTCGGATACAAGTTCTGCCTTTTGGCGAGGTACTATTCCGTTTTCCATAGGTGTTTCGCTGTAGTATCTCAAATCGAAGGTGTCAAAGGTGCATTTGTCCAGTGGGGCAGTCTTTTCTACCTCGCTGCGCATAATTTCTTTCAGCAACTGCTTGTGGCATTTGCACAGTCTGCCGTTGATAAAACCACGGTCGTTGCAGGCAGTACAGGTATAGTGCGGCTGCATCGCATCAGGCGCATAGCCTGCATTTTGGAGCAGTACGGCTCTTTTGTCGGTAAGGGCACGACTTTCGTTTCGCAGTTCTGCCACCTTTTCCTGCACATCTCCCTTGTAGAAGAACAGCTCAGAGATTTGCAGTCCTATTTGTGCCAGCAGGTCTTGGATTTTTCCTACCTCCGGCAGCTTGTGGATTATTTCTTCCTTGCGCACTTCTGCTTGCATTTCGGCATTGTCACGGCGAGAGGCGAGTTTGCGCTCCGCTTTTTTGTATATCTCTTTTGAATAAGCCATCTTTTGCTCCTATATATCGTAGTTATCATTGAACATAGCACGCTTTTCCAGCTCGTCTATGTCATAGGTGCTGTCTATTCCGTCGTCGGTCTTTTGACTTTGGACTGCCTTTTTGTGTTGGATATTGTTGGCAGCCACATCTTCTGGAGTGGTTATGCCCTTTTTCTTCCAGTTTTTCAGCACGCCGTCAACATATGCCAATCCGGGCTTTTCTGCACTTTCTTTCATAGCGTCGCAGGCGAGACCTATCATATCTATGGAAAAATCATCGTGCCAGCGTTTCACCATTTCTCTTTGCTTTTGAGTAGGATTGCGGTATGTCAGTCCGGACAGAGCGATAACTTCGTCCCACAGTCTGTCCGAAAACTCTAAGTCGTGGAGCTTTTGGCTCGCAGTTTCAAAGGTGTTTATTCCGTTTTCGCTCCAGTCCTGTGCCATTTTTGTCAGATATGAGAGTCCGATGCTCTTGCCGTCCTTTTTTTCGTTCATATAGTATTGGAGCAGCATGAGCACCACATCGCAGGGCAGACCGTAATATGTAACCATATTTATTATCGTTTGCTGCTGCATATGGGACAGCGTTTTGCCCATAACTTCTTGGGCGCTGCGCAGTGTCTCTGTCAGTGTGCCGTCGTCTCGACACATATCGATTATATCCTTTGGCGAAAGGGTGGGTACGGGCAGAGGCTCCACCTTGCGTACCTTTTCTTTTTTCGGCTGTGGGGTTTCTGCTGCGGTTGGTTTTGTGATAACCGCAGCTGCCGTGTTTTTGCCGTCGGCAGTGAGTAGTCCCTCGTCAGCCCAAAAGTCTAAAAATTCTTTGGCGTCGTTCTCCGTGCAGCCTATTGCTCTCGCTATATCCTTAGGCTCGGCGGTGCCGCCGGCAGACATAAGAACGAGCAGCGTTTTGATTTGGTATTCGCTTGCGAGCTTTATGTATTTTTCGGCGACTTGCTTTGGCAGACAGATTACACCCTCCTGCCAAAAATCTCCTGTTGGTATTATTTGGTACTGCACCGAGTTCACCTCTCTTTTTTGTATATGATTTTAGCAAAATAAAACAGCCTTGTAAAGTTTTATTTGACTATGTCCGCAAAGGTCAGCGGAATGATTTTTGACAGGTCGTCGGGCGAAACCTTGACCTGCTTTCCGACTTTTCCGGCAGAAAAGTAGATTGTGTCGAATTGACCGGCAGTTTCGTTGATTACCGTTTTAAATTGCTTTTTCATTCCGATAGGGGAGCAGCCGCCGTGAATGTAGCCCGTCAGCGGCAAAAGCTCCTTTTGGGGTATCATTTCGATATTTTTTTCGCCTACAGCCTTGGCAGCTTTTTTTAGGTCAAGCTCGTTTTCGGCAGGAACCATAAATACGTAGTGTTCCTTGGACTTAGCCACCGTGACTAAGGTCTTGAACAACTTGTCGGTGGGTTCGCCCAGCATTGCACAGATTTCTTTTGCGCTTGTTTTTGTGTTGTCGTAGTCAAAATGCTCATAGGGTACTCTTTTTTGGTCAAGTACCCTCATCACATTTGTTTTTTCTTCCTTTTTGCTCATTATAGCTTTATCTCCATTACGGATTTGAGTATGTTTTTTGCACTCCTTTGCATTTCGCCGAGGGTTATGCCAAATTGCTTGCCGTAGGATGCCAGCAGCGTGCCGTCGGGCTTTCCGTCGGTTACTCTGTCACCGCCGGGCATAAGCAGGTCTACCTGACTGCGTACTCTGTATGCCTGGTCTTTTATTCCGGGGAATTCGGGCGATTTGCTGCTTTTCATCCACCAGTCAGTCATAACGTTGCCCCCATAGCCCCATTCACCACGGAGCACAGTGGTGCACAGGTCATAGTTATAGTGGCTCCATACATCGTTGACTTTGTTGTATGATGTCATAATATTTTTTGGCTTTGCATCTTTTATACAGATTTCAAAGCCTTTTAGGTAGATTTCTCTCAGCGCTCTTTCGCTGACTACGGAGTTGTTTGTGTTTCGTTTGTACTCCTGATTGTTGCAGGCAAAGTGCTTAGGGCAGGCAGAGCCGCCTTTGCTCTGAATACCCATTACGGTAGCGGCAGCCATTTTGCCGGTGAGGTATGGGTCCTCGCTGAAATATTCAAAGTTGCGTCCGCACAGCGGATTTCTGTGGATATTCATACCGGGAGCCAGCAGAACATCACTGCCTTTTTCTTTCATCTCCCCGGCGATACCCTCGTACATTTTTTTCGTAAGTTCTGTGTTGAAGCTGCAGGCAATGAGTGTTCCTATGGGCAACAGCGAGCAGCTGCTTTGGAGTCTTATTCCCGATGGGCCGTCGGTGGTAATTACCGGAGGCACGCCTTTGTCACGGAGAGATTGGAGAACTCCGCCGTACGCACCGGCGTTTCCTTTTGCACCCAGAGGGCTGTCCATCTTGTAGTCGCCTCTTGTGATTGCCTCCAGCTCGGTTAGGTCGAGCTGTGCCACAAACTCGTCCAGAGTATTCTTTTCGTCCTTTACATCCTGCAGCTTGATGCCTACATCGCCTGTCATAGGTATGTCATCGGGCAGATTGTTCATTATTCTGGTAGCGAGGTCGTATTTTTCTTTTGCTACCCAGCGTGAGCGGAGGGTTGTTTCGCCGTCGGTGTAGTCTGCACTGTATATTTTGAATGCTGTCTTTGGTGCACAAATCTGTTTGTGCTCCTCAAACACGACTTTTTTCTCCTGATAGTATGTCAGCACTTCTTCGGCATCTCGCACATTTTCGCCGCAGTAGAATATGTACTCGCCTTTCATCAGCATATAGCAGCCTGCGTGGTTAGTCAGTCCGCAGTCGTCATAGCTTGTCAGTTGGTACGGCTCGATACTGAGAGTCAGCTCTTGACTCTCACCGGGTGCAAGTTCTTTCGTTTTGCCGAACGCTACCAGCTCTCTGGCAGGAACGCCTAAGAGAGATTCGGGCTTTTTTACATAGAGCTGAACTACCTCTTTTCCTGCACAGTTACCTGTGTTTGTAACAGAGAGTGTAATGTCTATTCCGTTTTCGTCCGCATTTTCGTCGATTTTCTTTATATCGAATGAGGTATAGCTCATTCCAAAGCCAAAGGGATACAGCACCTTGTCCTGCGCAAAGGTCTCAAAAAATCTGTAGCCTACATAAATATCCTCGCTGTAGTAGTTGACCTTTTTGTTGCCGAAATCTTCGCAGGCAGGGTAGTCAAAATAGTTTTGTACTATGGTGTCGCTGAGTCTGCCGGAAGGGCAAACTTTGCCGCAGAGCAGGTCTGCCACAGCATTTCCGCTCTCCATTCCGCCCTGCCATACATACATTATTGCACCGATTTTTTCGCCATAGTGATTTACCCAAGACATATCTATGATGTTGCCCACATTCAGCAGAACGATTACATTTTCAAAATAAGCCGTAACCTTGTCCAGCATTTTTATTTCTTCGTCATCTAAGAAATAACTGCCGTTGTCCAAGTCGCAGTCTCTGTCCTCGCCTGATGATCTGCCGATAGTGACTACCGCCACATCATCTCTGTCGGAGGCGGAGGAAACTGTTTCGTCAGTCAGCGGCATTTCTTCGTATCTCAACGGCCAATGTGCCCAAAATCCGTGATTTATAGGGTTAGCATTGCGCCATTCGGTGTATATGCTTTCGAGTTCTTCGTCTAATATCAAGTCGTCGCAGTTGGATATTCCCTCTGCCACATTGACCGCGTAGGGGTGGTTTACATCTCCGCCGGAGCCGTAGCCTACAAAAAAGTAATCACGGCTTGTTCTGCCGAAAAGTGCAACTTTTGTACCCTTTTTCAGCGGCAAAATGTTGTTGTTCTTCAGCAGTACGGCTCCCTCTGCCGCACCTTTCCTCAGCAGCTCCGGCATACCGTCAGTTACTGTCTTTTCGATTTGAGCCCCTGCGTTTTCTGCTTGTGACAGAGAGGTAAAGCGGTTTACCACCTTGCCGATTGCACCGTAGATTTTGTCCTGTAATTTCATAATTGTACCCCTTTTGTACCGATTATTGTACGTTTTCAAAGAGAGCTTCGAGATAACCTCGGTCTCTCGCATATCTGCGCTGGCTCACGAGGAAAACGACCTCGTCACCGCTGAGAAGCTCCACATCTCCGTCGGGGGTGATGCTTTCTTCTCCTCGTTCTACTGTTATTATAAGAGCGTGTCTGCCCCAATTTATGTCCTTTATTTTTTTGTGGTCAAGCGGTGAGCCTAACGGGATGACAAAGGACTTGATAATCTTTTCGGAGCGTTTGTTGTAATCGGGAGATTTGTCCGTTCCGATCATTCGCTCCAACAGTCCTTCGTAGAATGGCTCTGCGCCGCAGAAGTTAGCCACTGCGTAGCTGATCAGCGACACCGTAACCAAAGGCAAAATGTTGTTCATATTGCCGGTTAGCTCAAAGGCGAGCACTATACTTGTGATAGGACTGCGTACTACCGATGCAAAAAATCCTGCCATTGAGATAACAATAAATTCCTCCCACAGAGTGCTGTCGAGGTGGAATAAATTTATGCTCAGTCCGCCGAAAAGTGCGCCCATATATGTACCGAGTATACACAGAGGGTACAGTGTTCCGCCTGGTGCGCCGCTGGCAAAGCATATTGCACCAAAAGCGAATTTTGCTACCAGCAGACCGAATATTGTAGCTTCGGACGGATGCTGTTTCAGCAGTAGAGCCACCATACTGTGACCGCCGCAGAGCACCTGCGGAAGTACAAGACCTACTACACCGCTGAATATGAAGATTATCGGCAGTTTTATGTAGTTAGGTATCTTAGTGATTTTCTTATATATGCTTTGGCATTTTATCATTATTACATTGTATGCCGCACCGCTGACACCTAAGATGATACCGAGGATTATCAGAATCCAATAGTATTTCAGCGGAAAATTAACTGTGTCGTAGGCGAAAATTGTGTTCTGTCCGTAGAACAGCTTGCTCACATAGTCTGCAGTCATAGTAGCCACTATGCCCATACACAGTATGCTCTTGTCAAAATTGTGATGGATTTCCTCCAGCACAAACATTATTCCCGCCAAGGGCGTGTTGAAGGCTGCCGCAAGACCTGCACCTGCACCGCAGCTTATCATACGCAGCTCGGTGGTTTTGTCCGCTTTGGTTATGCGTGCCACACCTTTAGCCGCCATACCGCCCAGCTGTACGCTCGGGCCTTCACGGCCTAAAGACAGTCCGCCGAACACGGAGATTGTGCCGCCGGTAAATTTAGCCGCCAGCACCTTCCACCAGGTAGGAGACATATATCCCTTTATTTCGCCGTTGACCTGCGGTATTCCTGAGCCTGCCGCCATAGGCTCCCATTTTGTGACAAAATAGACGAACACGCCTATCCCTGCCAAAATTACGAACCAAATTGCGATTTTAAGCGGATTGCCACGGACTAAGTCGAGCACATCCATCAGTCTGTTTTCGGCAAAAGACAGCAGCCATCTGTATGCTACACACACCAGACCTGCTACTATTCCTACCTCAAGACCTCTTATTATCAGAAAAAATGCCTCGCTGTTTCTTTGTTTAATTTTTCGTATTGTGTTCAATTTCTTTTTTTGTTCCATATGCTCATTATATAACGAAAATAATATTATTTCAATATAAATAACTATAAACAGAAAAATAAGAACGGAGCAGCCTCCGTCCTTATTTTGACTTTTTGTGATTATCTGTGAATAATTGCTTCTCTTTCGGGACCGTTGGATACCATCGTGATCTTGTGGCCCAACTCGTTCTCGATGAATTCTACATACTCTCTTGCTTCCTTAGGCAGTTTGTCGTATTCCTTTATGCCACGGATATCGCAATGCCAGCCCTTGAGTGTCTTGAACACAGGTTTTGCTTTTTTGAGGATATGGGTGGTAGGAAAGTCCTTTGTTACTTCCCCGTCGATTTCATATCCTACGCATACTTTGATTTCTTCGAGATATGAGAGACAGTCGAGAGCGGTCATAACTACCTGAGTAGCACCTTGACACTCAATACCGTAGCGACTTGCTACGCAGTCAAACCAGCCCACTCTTCTCGGTCTGCCTGTTGTTGCGCCGAACTCGCCCTTGTCGCCGCCGTGGATACGAAGCTCCTGAGCCTCGTCTCCAAATATTTCGCTGACGAATTCACCTGCACCTACAGCGGATGAATATGCCTTTGTTACTACTACGATGTCCTCGATTTTGTGAGGCGGAATGCCTGCACCTACTGCGCCGTAGCCTGCCAGAGTAGAGGATGATGTAACCATAGGATAGATACCGAAATCGGGATCCTTCAGTG
The DNA here is from genome assembly GCA_900548085.1 of uncultured Oscillospiraceae bacterium. Classification (GTDB taxonomy): domain Bacteria; phylum Bacillota; class Clostridia; order Oscillospirales; family Acutalibacteraceae; genus Eubacterium_R. The sequence continues at coordinate 13,670 of URJF01000006.1, forward strand.
TTCCCAGCTGGCCCTCGAGAAGTATGTTCTTGCCCTCTTTGATTGCGTCGGCAATGTACTTGTGGGTGTCGCATACATAAGGTGCGATTTTTTCTTTGTATTCCATGCAGGTGTTGAACAGTTCTTCTTCGTCCAAGAGAGGCTTGTGGTACACGTGCTCAAGTGTGAGATTCTTCAGTGTACAGATGTTCTTAAGCTTTGCTCTCAGTGTTTCCTCGTCGAACAGCTCGTTTACCTGAATACCGATTTTGCTATACTTGTCAGCAAAGAAAGGTGCGATACCGCTCTTAGTTGAGCCGAATGCATTTTTGCCCAGTCTTTCTTCCTCGTATGTGTCCAGAAGAATGTGATACGGCATAAGAATTTGTGCTCTTTCGCTGACCAAAAGCTTTGGATTCAGACCTGCTTTTTTTACATCGTCAAGCTCTTTGATGAATTTGTTAATGTCGAGTGCAACACCGTTGCCGAGGATACAGGTGACATGGTCGTAGCATACACCCGACGGCATAAGGTGCAGAGCAAATCTGCCGTGCTCGTTGATTATTGTGTGGCCTGCGTTTGCACCGCCCTGAAAGCGAACGACTATATCACTCTGTTCTGCGAACATATCGGTGATTTTGCCTTTTCCTTCGTCGCCCCAGTTGGCGCCTACTATAGCTCTTACCATTTTGTTTTCCTCCAAAAGAAATTAAAAATATATTAGTGATGGAACAGGCGAATACCTGTCATTGTCATTGCTATGCCGTACTTGTCGCAGCAGTCGATTACGGCTTGGTCTCTTACTGAGCCGCCCGGCTGTGCTATGTATTTTACGCCCGACTTGACTGCACGCTCAATATTGTCTTCAAATGGGAAGAAGGCGTCGCTGCCCAGAGCAACATTGTCCATCTTCTTGTGCCATTCTGCTTTTTCTTCGGCTGTGAACGGCTCCGGCTTTTCGGTAAAGTATCTTTGCCATACGCCGTCCTTTAACAGCTCCTCGTATTCGTCGCTGATGTATAGGTCGATTGCGTTGTCGGCGTCACACTTTCTTATACCCTCTATGAAAGGCAGGCCGGTGACTTTTTTGTTTCTTCTCAGCCAGAGCATATCCGCTTTGTTGCCTGCCATTCTTGTGCAGAGGATACGGCTTTGCTGTCCTGCGCCTACGCCGAGAGTTTGACCGCCCTGAGCGTAAACAACAGAGTTAGACTGAGTATATTTCAGTGTTATCATAGAAATCAGCAGGTCGATTTTTGCGATTTCGGGAATGTCCTTAACCTTGGTCGGCATATCGTTGAAAAGGTCCATGGTGATTTTTGCGTTGTTGCGCTTTTGCTCAAACTTAATGCCGAACACCTGTTTTGTTTCCATTTCTTCTGGAACATAATCGGGGTCCATCTTGATGATTAAGAAATTGCCTCTGCGCTTTGATTTGAGTATCTCAAGTGCCTCATCGGTGTAGTCGGGAGCGATGATACCGTCGCTGACCTCTTTTTGTAAAAACTTTGCTACCGATGCGTCGCAGACATCGCTGAGTGCTGCAAAATCTCCGAATGATGACTGTCTGTCGCAGCTTCTTGCTCTGACATATGCCTGTGCGATAGGACTGAGTTCAAGTCCGTCCGGCACCATACATACCTTGCGGTCGGTGTCGTCAAGAGGTTGAGCCACTGCTGCTCCGGCAGGACTTACATGCTTAAAAGAAGCGGCGCTGGGCAGGCCGGTTGCCTCTTTGAGTTCCTTTACGAGCTGCCAGGAGTTGAATGCGTCCAACAGGTTTATGTAGCCTGCTGCACCGTTAAGAATTTCAAACGGAAGCTCTTTTCCGTCCATATGGATTCTTGCGGGATTTTGGTTAGGATTACATCCGTATTTGAGTTTGTATTCCGTCATTTCGTTGACCTCGCTGAAATTACTATTGTTTATAAATACAACATCATATTTTACAATACTTTGTTGAAAAATGCAATACGCAGTGATACAATAAATAAAAACTATCTCGGGGAGTTTATGCTATGCACGGAGTTTTGGTGACAAATCACTACCTAAATGGCGAAAAATATGACATTTTGCACAAGCATTTGATGGATTCAGCTGAAAAAATCGGCATATCTTTGGAGCATATAACAAATTTTCAGGCGATTTTTTCTGTAGAGAAATATGATTTTGCTCTCTTTTGGGACAAGGATGTGCAGACCGCTGAACTTATGGAAAATCGTGGCATAAGAGTGTTCAATTCTGCCTCCTCCATAGCACTGTGCGACAACAAGGTGTCCACCTATTTGCACTTGCAAAATACTGTCAAGCAACCGAAAACTCTCTTTCCTCCGCTGTCTTTTTTTTCACAGGATTATTCGGATTTTGTGGAAAAGGCAGTCGCCGTTTTAGGTCTGCCGTTAGTCTTTAAGGAATGCTGCGGTTCGTTTGGTGCGCAGGTGTTTTTGTGCCGCACAACAGATGAAATTATGTCTCATATCGGCGAAAAGCCGTTTTTGTTGCAGGAATATATTGAGTGCAACAATTCCGATGTCAGAATAGAAGTAGTAGGCAACGAGGCGGTTGCAGCCATGCGCAGATACAACCCCGATGATTTTAGGTCGAATATTACCAACGGTGGTACTGCCGAGCCTTATGAGCCTACCGACAGCGAAAAGGAGCTTGCGATTGCTGCCTGCTCCGCTATCGGACTGGATTTCGGCGGAGTTGATATAATCGGCGGCGATACCGTCTGCGAGGTTAATTCCAACGCACACATAATCAATCTTGCCGAGACTACGGGAATTGATGTTGCACCTATGATTTTTGAGCATATCGGAGAGTGCCTATGAAGCCGATTTTGATTTATTCGCCGCAGGAGGCGGAGCGTAATGCCTTTTCTGTGGAAAAATTTAAAAAAAATCTTGGCGCTCGGCTCGTTACACCCGACTACAGAGGTGACTGCGACTGTGTGATAAACCGCACTAACGATTATCATATCGCCGAATATTATGAGAGCAGAGGAATTAGAGTGTTCAACGGCAGCCGCTTGTCAAAAATTGCCAATGATAAGCAGCTTTGCTATGACTTTATGGTGCAGAACGGTGTAGAGATTATGCCCACTCGATACAGCACCCCGCCGTTTGTCAAAAAGCCCAAGAACGGTCACGGCGGTCAAGGGGTGGTTATGTGCAATAATATCAGTGACTATGATACGGATTTTGTGTGCCAAAAGCCTGCCTCGGATTTGGGAAAAGACCTTAGAGTTTGGGTAATAGGTGACGAAATTATCACTTCTGTTTTGAGACAGAGCAGCACAGACTTTCGCTCTAATTTTTGTTTGGGCGGTACTGCCGTGCCGTACAGCCTGAGCCCGTCGGAAATACAACTCGTCCGCCGAATTATGGCTGTGGCAAAGGGCGATTACTATGGTATTGATTTTGTGTTTGACGGCGGTCAGCCAGTGTTCAATGAGATTGAGGACACGGTGGGTGCCCGTATGGTCTATTCGGTTACGGACATAGATATTCTCGACCTGTATTGTGATTATATAAAAAAAGTGCTTGACAAATAGTCTTATCATATGTATAATACAACTTGCAAACTCAGTGCGGATTTAGCTCATCCGGTAGAGCGTCACCTTGCCAAGGTGAAGGTAGCGAGTTCGAGTCTCGTAATCCGCTCCAAAAATTAAGAACACCCTTTCGGTGTTCTTTTTTTGTGCAAAAAAGAGGATTGTGCAGATGACACAACCCTCTTTTGCTATTTTAGTATGTACTTTTCTATCATCTGAGCCACGCCGTCCTCTGCGTTTGATGGGGCAATATATTTTGCAGATGCTTTGCACTCGTCGGTGCCGTTTTCCATAGCGAATGAGTAGTCGGCATATTCCAGCATAGGACAGTCGTTGCCGGCGTCGCCGAAAGACATTGTTTCTGCCGGAGATGCACCTATGATTTTGCACAGGTTTTCCAGCGCAACGCCCTTTGTTACGCCCTTTTTTGTCATTTCCATAGTGCCGGGCAGTGAGGATGCAAGGTCAATCCCGTCTATTCTCGAAAATCTCGACCACATCTCATGGAATGTTTCGTCATCGGGGCAGTAGAATGTGATTTTTTCCACGTCCTTGCCTGCAATGTGCTTTTTTATATCTCTGTGGATTTCCATTCTTTCTGCCAGCTCGTCCAAAAATTCTTTTGGCAAAAAGTCGCTGACAAAGTATTGCGCCTTGTCGGGATTAGCGTACGACTTGCCGTCTACATAGATTTCGTAGAATACTGTGTTAGCCTCCAAAAAGTCTACGATTTTTTCCGCAAAGCTCCACTCCATGAGATTGGTATAAATAAACTTGTTTTGTCTGCGGTCAAAAACTGCCGCTCCATTGGAGTGTATAATATAGTTGATTTGGGGCACCTGCTCGCACACATCGCCTATGATAGCCATAGTTCTGCCTGTAGCGATAGTGAACTCAGTGCCTTTTTCGTGAGCCGCCGCAATGGCTCTGCGTGTTCTGTCTGTAACAGTAAGATGGTCGGGCGCCATGAGCGTTCCGTCCATATCCAGCGCAACGAGTTTGATAGACATAAGAGCCTCCTTAGTTTTGTTTGAGTCGGTGACGGAGACAATTCCGCACCTACCTGTATTTTACACCATAATTTTTTCCAAAACAATATTTTTCTTTTGACATTATGAACGAAAACACGACTTATTTTTTGCCCATTTCTGTAACTCACCACAGAAATGATTAAAATTTGGTATCAAACAAAAATAATTGTTGAAATTTGTCTGCCGATACTTTATTATATATTTACAAACTTTTAACAATTAGTTTTTCGGTGGTATTTGTTATGGATTTATTGAAGAAAAAGATAATTGAAGAAGGCGAAGTTTACGCCGGCAATATTCTCAAAGTGGATTGCTTTTTGAACCACCAGATAGATTGCTGCTTCCTCGGCGAAGTGGGCAAAGAATTTCATAGATTATTCAAGGATGAGGGCGTCAACAAAGTGCTGACCATAGAGGCATCGGGCATAGCCATAGGTGCGATGGTTGCGCTGGAGTTTGGCTGCCCTTTGGTTTTTGCAAAAAAGTCTAAGTCAAAAAATATCGCAGGCGATGTGTACACCACTCCCGTAGAGTCCTATACCCATGGCACCACCTATGATGTTATGGTCAGCAAAAAGTTTTTGGGCAAGGGCGACAGAGTTCTTATCGTTGATGACTTTTTGGCTGTAGGCAATGCACTCAACGGCCTTATCCGTATCGTAAAAGAGAGCGGAGCAGAGCTGGCAGGCTGCGGTGCTGTTATCGAAAAGGGCTATCAGCACGGCGGAGACAAGCTGAGAGAACAGGGCATAAAGGTTGAATCTCTCGCTATCATTGAGTCGATGAATCACGAAACCGGTGAGGTTGTGTTCAGAGACTGATTTGGTTATCAGGCACTTGTGTCTTATAATAAAAAACATATTTTATTGGAGGAAGACTGATGAAAATCACAAAGAGAATTTTGGCAGTTCTTCTTGCAGCATTATTTGTAGTAGCAGCTTTTGCAGGTTGCTCCTCTAACAGCGGCAAAAAAGAAGACACTTCCAAAGCAGCGTCAGCAGACGCATCAAACATTAAGGTAGGTTTTATTTTCCTGCACGATGAAAACTCAACCTATGACAAAAACTTTATTCAGGCAGCAGAAGAGGCTTGCAAGTCACTGGGCATTCCTGAAAAGAACATTCTTAAAAAGACTAACATTCCTGAGGGTCAGGAGTGCTACGACGCAGCAGTTGACCTTGCAGACCAGGGCTGTAAGTTCATCTTTGCAGACAGCTTCGGTCACGAGGACTATATCATCAAGGCTGCAGAAAAATATCCTGATGTTCAGTTCTCTCACGCTACAGGTACAAAGGCTCACACAAAGAAGCTCGCTAACTTCCACAACGCTTTCGCTTCTATCTACGAGGGCAGATATCTTGCAGGTGTTGCAGCAGGTATGAAGCTCAACGAAATGATCGACGCTAAGAAGATTAAGGCAAGCGAAGCTAAGATGGGCTATGTAGGTGCTTTCACTTATGCAGAGGTTATCTCAGGCTACACTTCATTCTATCTCGGTGCAAAGAGCGTTTGCCCGACAGTAACTATGGAAGTTTCTTTCACAGGTTCTTGGTATGATGAGACTCTTGAGAAAGAGGCAGCAACAAAGCTTATCAACGACAAGTGCGTACTTATCAGCCAGCACGCTGACTCAATGGGTGCTCCTACAGCTTGTGAGGCAGCAGGTGTTCCTAATGTTTCTTACAACGGCTCAACAGTTGCATCTTGCCCTAACACATTTATCGTATCTTCCAGAATCAACTGGGCTCCATACTTTGAGTATGCAATCAAATGTGTAGAAGAAGGCAAGACTATCGATACTGACTGGACAGGCGACCTCGCTACAAATTCTGTTGTTCTTACCGACATTAACGAAAAGGCAGCAGCAAAGGGCACACAGGAAGCTATCGACAAGGCTAAGAAAGACCTTGAGGACGGCAAGATTCATGTATTCGATACAAACAACTTTACTGTAACAGTTGACAAGAAGAACAATGTAAACACAAAGGCTACTGTAGACAAGAACGGAAAGCTCACAGGCTACATGGCTGATGTTGATACAGACGAAAAGTATGAAGGTGACACAGAAGCAGTTAAGGACGGCTATTTCCACGAGTCAGAATCTCGTTCTGCTCCTTACTTTGATGTTCAGATTGATGGTATCAAGCTTCTTAACGCAAAGTTCTAACCTATCAAATTGAATTTAACACCGTGGCTGTGCATTTTTGTGCGGCCACGGCATTTGCTTTTTATTATTCAGCCCAAAAACAAAAACTTACGGAGATTATTATGAGTGAAACATTAGCACTTGAACTGAAGGGTATAACAAAAACGTTCGGCGCAAAGGTTGTTGCTAACGATAATGTTGACCTAAAGGTAAAAAAAGGACAGATTTTAGCATTGCTGGGCGAAAACGGCTCCGGCAAAACTACACTGATGAATATGGTGTCCGGAATTTATTTCCCCGACAAGGGCGAAATTTTTGTGAACGGCGCGGAAGTTGTCATTCGCTCGCCGAAGGATGCTTTTGACCACAGGATAGGTATGATTCATCAGCATTTTAAGCTCGTAGATGTATTTACCGCTACCGAAAATATTATTCTCGGTACAGATAAAAATAAAAAATTTAATCTAAAAAAAGCAGAGACAGAAGTAAAATCAATAGCCGACAAATACGGCTTTGTTTTGGACCCGAACAAAAAGATTTATGAGATGTCCGTGTCCGAAAAGCAAACAGTAGAAATTATCAAGGTGCTGTACAGAGGCGCAGATATTCTTATTCTCGATGAGCCTACCGCTGTACTTACACCCCAAGAAACAGAAAAATTATTTGACGTTCTCCGCCGTATGCGTGAGGACAATAAGTCAATTATCATAATCACTCACAAGCTCCACGAAGTATTGGAAATCTCGGACAGAGTGGCTATTATGCGTAAGGGCAAGCATATCGCCACGGTGGAAACCTCGGAGGCAACCGAGCAGTCACTGACCGAAATGATGATGGGCGAAAAGGTTGAGCTTAACATAAAGCGTGAGCCTCCTAAGAACCCAAAGAAGAGACTGAATGTAAAAAACCTTACGGTCAAAGGACCCGACGGAAATTATGCGCTTAAGGATGTTAATTTTGAGGCATTCGGCGGCGAAATTTTGGGTATCGCAGGTATCAGCGGCTGCGGTCAAAAGGAACTTTTGGAATCTATCGCAGGACTTCAAAATACTGTAAAGGGTTCCTCCATAATCTATACTCCCACAGACGACGAAAACGACGAAAAGCAGCTTGTGGGCAAGAGTCCAAAGGCAATACGCAAGTTGGGTGTTGCACTTTCTTTTGTGCCGGAGGACAGACTCGGTATGGGTCTCGTAGGCAATATGGATATTATCGATAATATGATGCTCCGTTCCTACAAATCCGGCGGAACTGCTTTCCTCGACAGAAAGAAGCCTAAAAAGCTGGCTATGAACATAATCGAAAAGTTGGATGTAGTTACGCCTAATGCACAGACTCCTGTCAGAAAGTTGTCCGGCGGTAATGTCCAAAAGGTTTTGGTAGGCCGTGAGATTGCATCACAGCCAAAGGTTCTTATGGTTGCTTATCCTGTAAGAGGTCTCGATATCAACTCCTCCTACACCATATACGACCTGCTCACCGAACAAAAGGAAAAGGGCGTAGCAGTTGTGTTTGTCGGTGAGGATTTGGATGTGCTTATCGAGCTGTGCGACAGAATTATGGTTATCAATAACGGCAGAGTTACCGGTATAGTAGACGGCCCGTCTGCCACAAAAGAAGAAATCGGTCTTATGATGACCGGAAATGCGGAGGAGGTATAACGATGAAAGAAAAGAAAGTTCGGGAACCTCTGTTCCACATTGCAAAGAGAGATAATATGCCAAAGTGGAGAGCATGGCTGGTGCGTATCATAGCAGTAGTCCTTGCACTTCTCGTATCCGGCATTGTTACTATGCTCCTGACCGGCGAAAATCCTATTAGCGTGTACGGCACTATGATAGAAGGTTCATTCGGCACAGAGCGTCGTGTTTGGAAATTCTTGCAGGGTATCGCAATGCTCCTTTGTGTTTCACTTGCGTTGACACCTGCATTTAAGATGCGATTTTGGAATATCGGCGGCGAAGGTCAGGTGCTTATCGGCGGCTTGGCTACTACCGCTTGTATGATTTGCTTGGGCGGTAAGATTCCTAATCCGCTGCTCATACTCATTATGATTATTGCCAGCGTTGCGGCAGGTGCTCTGTGGGCATTTATTCCGGCTGTTTTTAAGGCTAAGTTCAATACAAATGAGACACTGTTCACCCTTATGATGAACTATGTTGCCATTCAGCTGGTTTCATATTTTGCTATGTATTGGGAAAATCCAAAGGGCTCCGGCAGCATCGGTATCATCAATCCCGAAACTCAGTACGGCTGGCTGCCCGCAATCGGAGACTACGAGTATTTGCTCAATGTTATTGTGGTTTTGGCACTGACTGTATTTATGTACATTTATCTTAAGTACAGCAAGCACGGCTACGAAATTTCTGTAGTCGGTGAGTCGGAGAACACCGCTCGCTATATCGGCATAAATGTAAAAAAGGTAATTATGCGTACAATGCTCCTGTCGGGTGCGGTTTGCGGTGTCGCAGGTCTCCTTTTGGTAGGCGGTACAAATCATACCATCACTACCACAACAGCAGGCGGCAGAGGCTTTACCGCCATTATGGTATCTTGGCTTGCTAAATTCAATCCGGTATATATGATTCTTACCTCATTCCTTCTTGTATTCCTTGAGAACGGTGCAGGCGAAATCGCCACTATCTACGGACTGAACGAATCCTTTGCGGATATTCTTACAGGTATCATTCTGTTCTTTATCATAGGCAGTGAGTTCTTCATCAACTATGAGCTTAAGCTCACCAAGTCAAAGAAGGAGGTAAAGTAATATGGTTTCGGCAACAGTAGTTACATTCATTCAGCGTGCTGTTATGCAGGGTATTCCTCTCCTTTACGGCTCAACAGGTGAAATTATTACAGAAAAATCAGGCAACCTTAACTTAGGTATCCCCGGCATAATGTATGTGGGCGGTATCAGCGGTGTTATTGGTGCATTTTTGTACGAAAACTCCTTGAACGGTGCAGAGGCAAACGGCTTTTTGGCTATTATCATTCCGCTGGTTTGCAGTATTCTCGGATCACTTATTATGGGACTTATTTACAGCTTCCTCACCACCACATTGAGAGCTAACCAAAATGTTACCGGTCTTGCTATTACCACATTCGGTACCGGTTTCGGTAACTTCTTCGGTGGTTCACTTATTAAGATTACAGGCTCGGACGTTCCGTCTGTTACACTTACTACCACAAGTAATTTCTTCCGCACAAAGCTGCCGGGCGCAGACACTACCGGCTGGTTCGGTAAGGTATTTTTGTCATACGGATTTTTGGCTTATGCGGCAGTAATTATTGCTATCATCGTGGCTGTATTCCTCAGCCGTACCCGTGGCGGACTTCATCTCCGTGCAGTAGGTGAGAATCCGGCTACAGCAGATGCTGCCGGTATCAATGTTGACAGAACAAAGTATCTCGCTACTTGTATCGGCTCCGTTATCGCAGGCCTCGGCGGATTGTATTATGTAATGGACTACGCAAACGGCGTATGGTCTAACGACGGCTTTGGTGACAGAGGTTGGCTTGCTATCGCTCTGGTTATCTTCGCTATTTGGAGACCGGGCCTGGGTATCTTCGGTTCAATCCTCTTTGGCGGACTGTACATCGTGTTCCTGTTCATTCCTAATCTTGCGATGCGTACACAGGAGCTGTTTAAGATGCTGCCTTATGTGGTTACTATCATCGTGCTTATCTTTGTCAGCATCCGTAATAAGAAAGAAAATCAAGGCCCTGCGGCACTTGGACTATCCTACTTCAGAGAGGACAGATAAATTTTTCTGTGAGGTAAAACTATGGCACTTAATAACGATATAAGCAAAGTTCTTGTCAGTGAAGAAGAACTTAAAAAAATAAATCAGCGTCTCGGCGCACAAATTACCGAGGATTTTAAGGACAAAAACCTTTTGGTTGTGGGTATATTGAAAGGCTCAATATACTTTATGACCGACCTTACACGCTATATCGACCTGCCACTTAAGATTGATTTTCTGGCAGTGAGCAGCTACGGCAGCGGCACAAAGTCGAGCGGTGCGGTTAAGATAGAAAAGGATATCGATATAAATCTTGAGGGCTATGATATTCTTATTGTGGAGGATATTCTTGACTCGGGCAGAACACTGAACTATGTCTGCGAGTTGCTCCGCAGCAGAGGACCTAAGAGTATTTCTATCGCTACTCTTTTGGACAAGCCGGAGCGCAGAGTCGTTGACCTGACTCCCGATTATGTGGGTTGTGATGTGCCTGATGAGTTTGTGGTTGGCTACGGTCTTGACTATGACCAAAAGTATCGTAACCTTTCCTATATCGGCGCACTTAAGCGAAAGATCTACGAATAAAAAGCAATGCCTTGTACATTTTATTGTGTACGAGGCGTTTTATTTTTTAGATATTGCAATTCGGTTACAACAGTGTTATATTTGATATGATTACAATTTTAGAGGAATTGCGTATGTTATTTGGCAAAAAGAATAAGAGCGAAGGTTTGAATATCATTATCGTAGGCTGCGGTTTGGTCGGCTCTACTCTGGTAGAGCAGCTCAGCGGCGAAGGACATGACATAACTGTTATAGATAAAAATCCCGCAGTTATTCAGCAGCTTACCAATCAGTATGATATTATGGGCGTTTGCGGAAACGGCGCATCATTCAGTGTTCAGATTGAGGCGGGAATAAAAGAGGCTAACCTTATTATCGCCGTAACTCAGTCGGATGAGCTCAATCTGCTGTGCTGTACTGCGGCTCGCAGAGTCAGCGGCTGTGCCGCCATTGCCCGTGTACGCAATCCCGACTACAGCCTTGAACTTGGCTATTTGCAGGAAAAGCTCGGACTCGCAATGATTATCAATCCCGAGCAGGAGTCTGCCAGAGAGATATCTCGAATTTTGTCACTGCGTACTGCCCTTGAGGTGAACACTTTTGCACATGGTCAGGCAGAGCTTGTAAAAATTCAAATTCCGCAGTCCAATATGCTGGACGGTATGACTGTCGCCGAGCTGGGCAGACGGAGCAAGATGGATGTGCTCATTTGTGCGGTTGAGCGTAAAAAACAGATATTCATTCCCACCGGTGATTTTGAGATATCGGCAGGAGATATTATTTCGTTTGTTGCCCCACGAAAGCAGGTGGGTATGTTTCTAAAGAAAATCGGATTTAGGACAAACAAAGTTAAGGACACAATCATCATAGGCGGCGGCGAAATAGCATATTATCTTGCTAAATTGTTGGTTCACTCCGGAATTGATGTAAAAGTTGTAGAAAAAGATAAGCAGCGCTGCGAAGAATTGAGCGTGTCCGTGCCTAAGGCTACAATAATCTGCGGTGACGGTACCAACGAAGACCTTCTTAGAGAAGAAGGCATAAAGGATGTTGAGGCAGTTGTGCCTCTCACCGACAGCGATGAGGAAAATATTTTGCTCGCCCTCCACGCTCGTCAAATGTCTAATACAAAGACAGTGACAAAAATTAACAGAGTGTCATTCGGCGATGTTATCGACCGTTTGGATTTGGGCTCGGTTATTTATCCCAGCTACATAACCTCGGAGGCAATCATCGCTTATGTCCGTGCCAAAAATGCGTCATATGACAGCAACATTGAGACCATGTCCCATATGTTTGACCAGCGTATTGAGGCTATCGAGTTTAGAGTGGCAGAGCAGTCGAGAGTTACCGACACTCCTCTTATGGACCTTGACCTAAAGAACGATTTGCTCATTTGTTTCATTAACCGCCACGGAAAAATTATTATTCCCAGCGGTCACGATTGTATAAAAGCAGGCGACACTGTGATGATAGTAACAAAGCACAAAGGATTTACCGATATCGGTAATATATTGAAGTAAGGTATGAACGGATCTATAATCAGAAGAATAATAGGATATGTCTTGATACTTGAGGGCGGGCTTATGCTTTTGCCCTGTATCGTTGCACTCGTTTATGGCGAGAGGCAGGGATTTGCATATCTTATCACAGCCGTCGGCTGTTTGGTGTTCGGCTATTTGCTGAAGTTTAAAAAGGCGAAAAATACAGTCTTTTATCTAAAAGAGGGTTGTGTAGCCACAGCACTCAGCTGGATAGTGCTCAGTGTGTTCGGTTCAATTCCATTTATGTTGACGGGAGAGATTTCGTCACCTATCAACGCATTGTTTGAGACCGTTTCGGGCTTTACTACCACCGGTGCAAGTATACTGGCCGATGTTGAGGCTATGTCACACTGCTCACTGTTTTGGCGCAGCTTTACTCACTGGGTAGGCGGAATGGGCGTGCTTGTGTTTTTGCTTGCGGTTGTTCCGCTGTCGGGTGGTTCTAATATAAATCTTATGAAAGCAGAGAGCCCCGGTCCCTCGGTAGGCAAGCTTGTGCCGAAAATGCGCCGCACGGCTCGTATTCTGTATGTCATCTATTTTGCTATGACTGTCGTTGAGATTGTTATGCTGCTCTGCGGCGGTATGCCGCTGTTCGATTCGATGACGCTTTCTTTTGGCTCGGCAGGTACCGGTGGCTTTGGTATCAAGAACGACAGCGTGGCAAGTTATTCTTCCTATTGCCAGTGGGTTATTACCGTGTTTATGGCATTGTTTGGAATTAACTTTAATTTCTACTACTTTCTTCTCTTTCGTCAGTTCAAAAAGGCTTTTGGTATGGAGGAGGTTCGTGCCTACGTTCTTATTATCATTGCAGCGACAGGCATAATCTTTGCTAATACTATACAGGTATACAATAATTTTTCAGAGGCATTGTGCAAGGCGGCATTTCAAGTTTCATCTGTTATTACCACAACAGGTTATTCCACTGCCGACTTCAATCAGTGGTCTGATTTGTCTAAGAGTGTTTTGTTCCTGCTTATGTTTATCGGTGCCTGCGCCGGCAGTACCGGCGGCGGACTGAAGGTGTCCCGTCTGCTTGTAGGTGCAAAGACTGTTAGCAAGGAGTTGGGCTCCTACATTCACCCAAAGAGTGTTAAAAAAATTACCCTCGACGGAAAGCCGGTCGAAAAAGAAGTTATCAGAGCCACAAATGTATATTTCATTACCTATGCTCTGATATTTGTGAGCAGCTGGCTGATAGTATCGCTGGAGGATTATGATATTATTACAAACCTGACCGCTGTGGCGTCGGCGTTCAATAATATCGGTCCCGGTCTTGAGCTTGTTGGTCCGGCAGAAAACTTTAATTTCTTATCACCTATTTCTAAGAGTGTTTTGATTTTTGATATGCTGGCAGGCAGACTTGAGCTTTTCCCACTTCTTGTTTTGTTCAATCCGAGATTGTGGCGTGAACGCAACACGCAGATTGCCAACAGACTCAGAAAAAAGCGTGGCTAAAATAATAACAAGTATAATAAAAAAGACAGTGTTGAAACAACTCAACACTGTCTTTTGTTGTTTTTGGATTATTCTTCTTCGTACTCGTCCTCATTTTCCCAGTTATGATAGATGTTCTGCACATCGTCGTTTTCCTCGAACATTTCTATCATACGAGCCATTTTTTTCATATCCTCTTGACTCTCGAGACGGGTGTATG
>URJF01000007.1 GCA_900548085.1 uncultured Oscillospiraceae bacterium
ACCAGTGACACTGCGGGTATGAACCGCATGCTCTAGCCAACTGAGCTATAAAGCCAAATCTAATGTGCAAGCAAGATTATAGCGTAAACAAATCCAAATGTCAACACTTTTTTTACAATTATTTAATAATTCTTAAGTACAAATGTTTGACAAGGGAACGGTATAATGTTAATATAGTAAAAAATATATTATTTTAGCAAGAATAGAGTGAAGGTCGGAGAGTGTATTTATGGACATACTCAGCGAAAAAGAACAGCTTGTTTTTGATTTTATAAAGCAGACTATAGAGGACAGAGGTGTTGCACCGTCGGTCAGAGATGTCGCTAAGGCAGCAGGCTACAAGTCGCCCTCTACAGCCCAGTATATGTTGGATAAATTGGAAAAGGCAGGCTACATAGAGCGTGATCCTATGCTGAAGAGGACTATACGCATTTGCTCACACGGTACTAAGTCGGTGCAGATTCCTCTCGTAGGTACAGTTACGGCCGGCCAGCCTATTTTGGCTGTTGAGAGCATAGAGGACTATATTCCCGTACCACTCCGCAACAAGAGCAGCAAGGATTTGTTCGCTCTGCGTGTCAAGGGAGATTCTATGATTAACGCCGCTATATTGGACGGCGACATAGTGGTAGTCGAAAAAACGCCTGTAGCTGACAACGGCGAGATTGTAGTGGCATTGATAGACGATGAGGCTACTGTAAAGCGATTTTACAAAGAGAAAGGCCATTTCAGGTTACAGCCGGAAAACGAAAAATACGAGCCGATTATTGTAGACGAGCTTGCAGTGCTCGGAAAAGTAAAAATGGTAATAAGAAGTTATTGAAGTAAAAGTCACTGTGTGATAAAATTATTTGCTGAAAAATATAATTATAATATATTCGGCGGCAAGCCGACAAATTATTATGGAAAATGGTGATATTATGAGCGAGTGTACACACGATTGTTCGTCATGCTCCAGCAACTGTTCGGATAGAACACAGCCACAGAGTTTTCTTAAACCACAGAACGAACATTCTAATATAAAAAAAGTAATAGGTATTGTATCCGGCAAAGGCGGTGTAGGCAAGAGCCTTGTTAGCTGTCTTTTGGCAGAAAAGTGCCAAAAGGCAGGACTTAAGGTTGGCGTTCTTGATGCAGATATAACAGGACCGTCTGTACCTAAATCATTCGGAATAACAGAGCGTGCCATGCAGGACAATACAGGATTGCTCCCTGCTGTTACAAAGAGCGGAATAAAGCTGATGAGCATAAATCTTCTGCTGGAGGATGTAAACTCACCGGTTGTTTGGAGAGGCCCTGTTATCAGCGGCGTTATCACTCAGTTTTGGACCGATGTTAATTGGGGCGATTTGGACTATCTCTTTGTGGATATGCCTCCGGGAACAGGAGATGTTCCTCTCACGGTATTTCAGTCATTGCCGGTGGACGGCATAGTTATTGTTTCCACACCTCAGGATTTGGTTAAGATGATAGTGACAAAGGCCTACAATATGGCTAAGATGATGAATGTTCCAGTTCTCGGACTTGTGGAGAATATGAGCTATTTCACCTGTCCCGATTGCGGCAAAAGACTGGAGATATTCGGCAAGTCGCAGATAGATGAGACTGCCAAGGAGCTTGGGGTTTCTGTTTTGGCTAAACTGCCCATCAATCCGGACATTACCCGCCTTGTAGACGATGGTGACATTGAGAGTGCCGACGCACCCGAACTTGACGAATTTGTGAACACACTTACTGAATAAACGGAGAAGAATTATGCCAAAAAGAGAAGATTATATTTCTTGGGATGAATATTTTATGGGTGTATCATTGCTGTCCTCTATGCGCAGTAAGGACCCATCTACACAGGTAGGAGCTTGTATTGTCAGCGACGAAAATAAAATTTTGTCTGTTGGTTACAACGGATTTCCGAGAGGATGCAGTGATGACGAGTTTCCGTGGGGACGCACAGGCGAGCACTCAAATGATACAAAGTATCCATTTGTTTGTCACGCAGAGCTTAATGCAATACTGAATGCAGGCGGACAAAATCTGAGAGGCTCACGCATTTTTGTGGCACTGTTCCCTTGCAATGAGTGTGCAAAGGCTATCATACAAAGCGGAATAAAAGAGGTTATCTACATATCGGACAAGTATGCCGATACAGAGGCAACTGTTGCCAGCAAAGCTATGCTAAATGCTGCAGGAATAAAGCTCACCCGATTCGAAAGCGATAAGGAAATTACAATTTCTTTTGATACCGACAAGATATGAAAATATAGGATTTTTATGGAAATAGATATTTATGATTTTGACAAAACAATAGTGCCGTTCGACAGCGGCTCACTGTTTGTGGCATATTGCTTTTTGCACTATCCGTGGTGCTTTGTTATTTTGCCGATAATAGCGGTGGCAGGATTGCTTATGATACTGCATATTATCAATTTTTCTAAGTTCAAAAAATTTTGTTTTATTTTTCTTCCTCTTATTCCGAAAGATAAAGCAGTAAAGAAATTTTGGGACAAGCATGAGGGCAGTGTACATAAGTGGTTCAAACAGCGGGATAGATATTCTGTAGTTATCAGTGCAAGCCCCGACTTTTTGCTCGGCGAAATACAAAAGCGCTTGGGATTTGATAAACTGATTTGTACTCGACACAACCCTAAGACCGGTGTAATTATCGGCGAAAACTGCCGTGATGAAGAAAAGGTACGCCGTCTGTATGAGAAATTCAACAAAGATGAAATTAGGGTAGTCGATGTTTATTCAGATTCACTTAGGCACGACAAGCCGATTTTTTCGTTAGCAACTCATCAGTGCTGGCATATCGTGGATGGAGAAAAAGTACCGTTTGATTTTGATGAGATTTATAAAAAATAATTTTGAGCAGGTTTTTTGAATGAAATATTTTTTGAGAGTTTTGATAATACTTGTTTTAGCGGTAAGCATAATTGGCGGAGTTTATTACAAGACGGATTATTCTAAAAAAATCAGCGCCGCAACAGATGTGTCGCTGACCACAGTAACAAAAGCGCCTGTTACCGAAAAGGACGGCGACAAAGTTCTTATCGGAAAATATGACGGTGGCTTCAGCCTGTACAAGCAGGGCGAAAAAGTAATACTCAAGGACAAGAGCGGAAAAGAATATTCCTTTGATAATTGGAGCAAGTTAATAACGAAAGAAAAGCCGACCCTGTATTTGTACGATTTTGATTATGACGGTGAGGACGAGTTGCTTTTTAAGATTTTGAGCGAGTCCAGAATCAATGATGATTTCAAGTATGACTATTACTATTTGAACAAAACTACTACCAGTAAAAAGGTTACTAAATATACTGTGGATTTACTGTCTCAGAATTTTATAAAAATGATTTTTCATGATATGCTCAATGTGGAGATGTCGCAGCTAAAGGGATGTGACAAAATAGTGCAGCTCGCCATGACGGCAAACGAAAATCAGATAGCTTATGACGCAAAGAAAGGCCTTGCAAAGGCCAGTTATGCAGGATTTTGTACTGCACTCAGAAACAAAAAGACGGGTAAGTACTACAAGGTTAAAAAGTGGGATTATGCCGGCGACAAATGTTATGTAAAAAAGAGCGGAAAGAAGTATAAAATATTTGCTGAAGTTAAGATAAATATAGAGTATTACGGTACCAATGAAATTCAGCACGCAGGTAACATTAAGTTTGAAATTCGACCTAATAAAGTCGGTAAAAATGATATGTTTTATGTGGCAGAAAATTCAATGATTTTTGAGGGAGAAGGAAAATACGCTGCCTCCAGTCAGTATAATGTAGCAAAAGAAGATTGGAGTACAACTTATGCAAACTCAAACAAAGAGAGTTCAAAATCTGCTGCTGGTGATAAGGTGATAGATTGGGCAGAACTTAAATTCAGTGATGTGCAGAGCGTAAATGCAAGATATGATGATTTTTCTGCTTCTAAAACAGAGGCAAACAATATCTATGGCTTAAAAATCACAAAGAGTTATGTCATAATCGTTGCAAAAAAAGGGTATAAGTTCAGTAAGGAGCAGGCGAAAAAAGGTGATTTCAGCGTAATAATAAATGAGGGCGAAAAAGGTATGTACGGTGAACACGAGATTTCCTACACCGCCGAAATATACACGAACAAGCACGGCAGAGAAGTTTTTAAGATAAACTTTGACAAAGAATATCCAAAGAGCGAAATACACACTATGAGAATAAACTTGCCGTCGGATTATTGATAACGGAGGATTACAGTGGTGAATATTAAAGATGTGGCAATCACAGCGGATTCTACCTGCGATTTGCCGGAATATTTAGTAAAAGAAAAAAACATAATAATTATACCGCTTTCTGTCCTTTTGGGAGATAAGGAATATCTGGACGGTGTTGATGTGAAACCTAAGGATATTTACAGCTATGTTGAGGGCGGAGGCGCATTGCCCAAGACAGCAGCTGTTCCGCCAAAGAGATATACAGAGGTGTTTAAGGCACTGACAGCTAAGGGAAAAAAGGTAGTCCATATAGGGCTGTCCTCTGCGATTTCTTCAAGCTATCAAAATGCCTGTGCCGCCGCAGCGGAGCTTGATGGGGTTTATTGCGTGGACTCAAAATCTCTTTGTACCGCTATGGGACTCTTGGTACTGAAAGCGTGCGATTTCAGAGACAAGGGTATGGACGCAAAAAAAATTGCCGACAAGGTAACAAGACTTGTGCCGAAAGTTTCTGCCACATTTATACTTGACAATCTTGAGTATATCCACAAAGGCGGAAGATGCTCGTCTGTGGCAAGATTCGGTGCTAACATTTTGGGAATAAAGCCATCCATCGCCGTAGACAGCTCCACAGGCGCTATGGATGTGGTAAAGAAGTACAGAGGCAGAATTGATGTTGTGTACAAGCAGTATATAAACGATTGCCTAAAGGATATAAACAAAATTGACCCACAGAGAGTGGTTATAGCGAACAGCGGAGAAATTCAGCCCGAAATACTTGCTTTTACAAAGGGAGTTGTAGAGGGTAAGAATAAGTTTGAACAGGTAATATCCGCCGATGCGGGATGTGCCATTTCTTCTCACTGCGGTCCCAGGACATTGGCTATATTTTGTTTGAAAAAATAATCGGAGTATAATTTATGTCAACGAGAGATGAAGTGCTTGGATATTTGTCCGAGACAGAGGATTATATCAGTGGCGAAAAATTGGCACAAAAAACAGGGAAAAGCCGTGCGGCTATTTGGAAAGCAATCAAGGCTTTGCAAAAGGACGGCATAAAAATCGATGCTGTAACAAACAGAGGCTATAAACTCGAAAAAGACAATGATATTTTATCTGCCGGTACAATCAGAGCGAATGTAGACTTTGATACTAAGGTTCTGTTTTATGACAGCATAGATTCTACCAACACTCAGGCTAAACGACTGATTAACGAGGGTGAAACAGGAAATATGCTGTTAGTGGCTAAGGAGCAAACCGCCGGTAGGGGCAGACAGGGAAAGAGCTTTTACTCCCCTGCTGATACGGGAATATATCTGTCGTTTGTTACGCATCCCATGGATTCATTGCAGTCGGCTGTTACTGCTACAACTGCGGCGGCTGTCGCTGTGTGTCGTGCCTTGGAAAAGCTGACCGACAAAAAGCCTAAGATAAAATGGGTGAACGATGTCTATATTGATGGCAAGAAAATTTGTGGCATTTTGACCGAAGCGGTAACCGATTTTGAAACCCAAACGGTAACCTCGGTCATCATCGGAATAGGTGTAAACATTACAACACAGACCTTCCCTGACGATGTGACAAATGCCGGGGCAATCAGTTGCAATGTCAACAGAGCGGCTTTGGCAGCAGAGATTGCCAATCAGCTCAACAAAATCAATACCGGCAGATACGAGGATTTCATATCCTACTATCGTTCCCATTCTATGATAATAGGAGAAAAAATCAATTTTATAAAAAACGGGGAGGCAACTCCTGCTACCGCCGTTGCTATCGACAGCCGAGGAGGGCTCGAGGTAGAACTGGCAGACGGAAGCCGCACTGTTCTGCGAAGCGGCGAAATCTCAATACGAAAAAGACAATAAAAAATAAAAAGCACTGCAAGGTAAAAAACTTGCAGTGCTTTGTTGCGTAAGCTGCTATCTCAAAATCGCAAAAGCCAGGTCAATACCGCCTGCCAAAAGCTTGGAGGTCTTTTGCATTCCGAGAGTTTCGGTAATCCACAAAATAATCATTGCTACCATTATTGCAATAATAAGTGCCTGTTTGCTCATAATAAATACATAACCTTTCTGTTTGGTATGTTATTATTATAAACAATTAACAAAAATAAATCAATAGAAAGTTTTATTGCAGACATATTTTATGCAAAATGACAAACTCAAAAAAATTGAAAATATATGTTGAAAAAATAACAAATAAGATTTATAATACTAACTAATCGTTTTTATAATGGAGGAATTTGGGTTTATGGATATTACAACATTAGTAACTGGCATAACTCCCAGCAGATCAGCAACTTTTACTGCGACAGTAATTATTGCCGGAATAGGCATAGTTTTGTTCACACTGTTTGTTCTGATTCTTGTGTTTTACGCATTTGGCGCTATTATATCTAAGACACAGGGTGCGGCTAAGAAAAATAGTTCAAAAAAAGTTGAGACAAAAGCAGCAACAAAAAGTGCTCCGGCACCTGTTGTATCGGCGCCTAAGAGTGCGCCTGCTGTTCAGAACGGTATCAGCGGTGAGGTAGTAGCGGCTATAAGTGCTGCCGTCTATGCTATGGAGGACGAAAACGCAACAGTTTGCTCTATCCAAAAGCAACCGCAGATTGTTACCAGACAGAATCCGATTACAACACGCAATCCTTGGGCACAGGCTGCTGTAATCGACAATACAAGACCTTTTTAGGAGGACAACTAAATGGAGATTTTACAGGGCGTATGGGCTGTAATCAAGAGCATCTTGATTAACAGCGGCTATGCGTATTTCTTTACGGCAGACGGTGGTTGGAAAAACCTCGTTATGCTTTTGGTAGCATTCTTCTTCTTATGGCTCGGTATCAAAAAGGGCTTTGAGCCTTTGCTTATGATACCTATTGCATTCGGTATGCTACTGGCAAATTTGCCCGGCGCAAACCTGGCAGTTCAATATCACGACCTACAGGGATTCTTCGATTTGCTTAAGGGCAGAGGTGAATTTGTAGGTTGCACACCGGGACTTATGGACTTCCTTTACTTCGGTGTAAAAGCGGGAATTTATCCTCCGCTTATCTTCCTCGGTATCGGTGCAATGACAGATTTCACATCACTTATTGCTAATCCGAGTTCATTCATTTTAGGTGCGGCAGCACAGCTTGGTATCTTTGCAGCATATGTTCTTGCTATCGTATTGGGCTTCAATCCGCAGCAGGCAGGCTCTATCGGTATAATCGGTGGTGCAGACGGACCTACAGCTATTTTTGTTACATCAAAATTGGCGCCGCAAATGCTGGGTACCATCGCAGTAGCAGCATACTCATATATGGCTCTTGTTCCGGTTATTCAGCCGCCTATCATGAGAGTACTCACTACTAAGAAAGAGCGTAGCGTAGTTATGGGCAATCTTCGTCCCGTATCAAAGCTCGAAAAGATTTTGTTCCCTATTATGGTAACAGTTATCGTATCACTTCTTCTGCCGGACGCTGCATCATTGGTAGGTATGCTTATGCTCGGTAACCTGCTCAAAGAAAGCGGCAGAACAGAGCGTATCGCAAAGGCAGCTCAGAACGAGCTTATGAATATCGTTACTATCCTGCTTGGACTTTCTGTAGGTGCAACAACATCTGCACAGTCCTTCCTAAAGGCAGATACACTTAAGGTTGTATTACTTGGACTTATCGCATTTTCGTTCGGTACAATCGGCGGTGTACTCTTTGGTAAACTTATGTATGTATTCACCAAGGGCAAGGTTAATCCGCTTATCGGTTCGGCAGGCGTTTCCGCTGTGCCTATGGCAGCCAGAGTTTCACAAAAAGAAGGACAGAGAGAAAATCCGTCGAACTTCCTTCTTATGCACGCAATGGGACCGAACGTTTCGGGCGTTATCGGCTCTGCCGTTGCAGCAGGTATTTTGTTGACTCTCCTTAAGTAAACGAAAGTTAAAATAAACTTAATTGGGCAGATAGTATTATCTGCCCTTTTTTTGAGGTAATATAATGAACAAAGACGCAGTAAAACCTAATCCTGAACAGCAAAAGGTTATTGATACCGTAGACGGTCCTGTCCTCGTTGTGGCAGGCGCCGGCACGGGAAAGACCGCTACTATAGTAAAGAGAATAGAACATATTATTGCCGACGGCTATGCTCTCCCATGGCAAGTACTTGCCATCACCTTCACTAACAAAGCGGCAGGCGAGCTTAAGGAAAGACTGATGAATACTATCGGTACTGAGGCTAACGAGATTTGGGCGGCTACATTTCACTCTATGTGTGCCCGTATGCTCAGACGCTTTGCAGACAGATTAGGTTACACGCAGCATTTTACCATCTATGATACAGACGACCAAAAGCGTGTTATGAAAAGAGTACAAAAATCTCTCGGAATTGAGGACAAATATCTCAATCATCGCAGCATTTTGGCAGAAATCAGTAATGCAAAGGACAGCCTTATCGGTCCACAGGAATATCGTGCAACTAATGTTAATGATTTTAGAAAAGCAAAGATTGGTCAGTGTTATGAGGAGTACCAAAAGGAATTGCTGCGATCTGACGCAATGGATTTTGACGATATGATTTTCAATACGGTACAACTTTTGCAAGACAATGAGGATGTGCTGAACTTGTACCAAAATCAGTTTAAGTACATAATTGTGGACGAGTATCAGGACACCAGCTACGCACAGTATGTGCTGACATATCTCCTTGCAGGCGGTCACCATAATATCTGTGTAGTAGGTGATGATGACCAAAGTATCTATCGCTTCAGAGGTGCTACGATCGAGAATATTATGCGCTTTAAGGAGAGATATGAGGACGAGGGACTTAAGGTTATTCAGCTGCAGCTTGCAGAAAACTATCGTTCTATGCAGAATATTCTTGATGCAGCCAATTCGGTAATCTCCAACAACAAAACCCGTTTGGCAGACAAGAGGCTTCGCTCCTATTCGGGCAGTGCAGGCGAAAAGGTTACGCTGTATACCGGCAATAACGAAATGGACGAGGCTCAGTTTATTATTGATGAAATCAATGAGAGCGTCCGCAGCGGCAGGTCATACAGAGATCACGCTGTGCTGTATCGTATGAATGCGCAGTCCCGTAATATAGAAATTATGATGGCTAAGTCCGGTATATCGTATAAGATTATTGGCGGTAACCGTTTCTTTGACCGCAAGGAAATTAAGGACATTGTTTCTTATTTTGCGGTTATTAACAATCCTGCCGACAATGTCAGACTTCAGCGTATAATCAATACTCCAAAGCGTGGCATAGGCGATACTATGTTCAACTATGTTTTGGAAATTGCAGCAGCTAATCATATGACGGCTTTTGAGGTTTGTGAGTGCGCCGATGAGTTTTCAAAGACTTCACGATCCGCTAATAAGCTAAAGCAGTTCTGTGCTATGATTAGGGAGTTTCAAAAAGACCTTGAGGACGGAATGAGTGTAAACGATTTGCTGCAGGAAATTTTGGACAAGACAGCATATTTTCAGTATCTCGAAGAAGACGATCCGACTCGTTCCGATGACAGAAAGAACAATGTTCAGGAGCTTTCCTCTATGTTTGTAAAATATCAGGAGGAGGATGAAGACTTTTCGCTCCAGGACTTTTTAGAGGATGTTGCTCTCGTAAGCGATATCGACTCCTACAATGAGGACGATGACTCCGTCGTGCTTATGACTCTCCATTCAGCTAAAGGCTTGGAGTTCCCCGTGGTATTCATTCCCGGTATGGAGGAGGGCATATTTCCCGGCAACCAGAGCCTCTACAGTGAGGAGGATTTGGAGGAGGAGCGCCGTCTCGCCTATGTGGGTATAACTCGTGCAAAAGAAAAGCTGTATCTTATCCATGCCCGTCAGCGTATGCTCTATGGTACTACTAACCGAAACAATCCGTCACGCTTTCTGAGAGAACTGCCTACAGATGTTATCGAGGACAGAACAGTGCAGAACACCGGATTTTCTTTTGGCTCTGCCAATTACGGCGGCAGCGCTTTCGGCTCACCGAAGAAACCGCATAAGTATTCCACTGCTACTCCTATCGGCAGTGCAAAACAGAGTAGCTCTGCTTCGCATCAATTCGGTCAGGTTTCGTCAAAACCGGTCAGCCATGCATCATATAATGTGGGCGATACCGTAAGGCATAAGTCATTCGGAACCGGAGTTGTGCTCAGCACACAGCCAATGGGCGGCGATGTATTGTTAGAGGTTGCCTTTGACAAAGCAGGCACAAAAAAATTAATGGCAAACTTCGCAAAACTCGAAAAAATGTAACATCATCTCATTTTGTTTTAGCACAAAACGGGGGCTCCTTCATAGAATATACAGAAGTTAGAAGATTCGGCTTCAATATTCTGTGAAGGAGTTTTTTTATGGCTGATAATCCAATTATCAACAACTGTGAAAGACGGATAAATGAGGCAGTATGTATAGATACCAAGCGAATTTATGACTCTTGTGTAAGCAAAGACTGTCTGGAGGATTTAAGAGTTACATTTTTTGGATTGTCACAGCGTTTGATAGACGAGGCTGTGACGGTAAAGTGCCGTGACTGCTGTATTTCGGCAGTTAGCATTGATGTGGAGGAGGTTCCTTTTAATCGAGGATTTTACAGCGTAGACATTACATTCTACTTCCAACTCCGATTTGATACTTATTCGGCTCCCTGCACTACTCCGCAGGTGGCAGTGGGCTACACTTCTTTTGAGAAAAAATGTATTTTGTACGGCTCAGAGGGCGATGTAAAAATCTTTACCTCAAATGTTTGCTCCGAGGAACTGGATTGCCCCGAAGCACCGCAGTACACTAACCCTGTGGCTAAGGTTCAGGCAGTCGACCCGGTAATTCTTCATACAGAAGTTGTGGACGCCTGTGATTGTCCTATTATGCCTGTGACCAGCTTTCCTCAGTCTATTCTCAACGCAAATGCGGATATGCAAATTCCTGTAAACTATAACAAAACAGTTTTGGTTACACTCGGATTGTTCTCAATCGTGCAGATGGAGAGAGATGTACAGATGATGATTCCGGCATATGATTTTTGTATTCCTGACAGAGAGTGCAACTGCTCTACCCAAAATCCGTGTGAAACATTCCAAAACATTGAGTTCCCCGTTGACGAATTTTTCCCACCCGAAAAGAGTGAGGACGCTTGCTGCTGTGACAGTACCGATGATAAAAAGTAGAATTGCTGACTGAAACTTTGGCTTTGTGTTTCTTTCATTATTAACCATAAAAAAACCTGCGCATACCGATGTATGTGCAGGTTTTGTACTTATGTCAGGGCGTTAGATTTTTTCGGCTCTGTCGCTGTATTCTCTTATTACATTGCAGGTGTATGCCATCTGCTCTTTTTCCCTGTCGTTCAGCGGAAGTTCGATGATATCTTCGATACCGTTTTTGCCGATTACGCACGGAACGCCGCAGGCAACATCGTTGTAGCCATATTCGCCGCAAAGGAGAACAGATGCGGGAATAACTCTCTTTTCGTCGTGGAATATAGCTTTGACTATATCAGCCGCAGCAGCACCGATACCGAACTCTGTACTGCCTTTTCCGTTGATAATGTCGTGACCGATATTTCTTGTGCGTTCGAGTATGAAATCTTCTGTAAGATTTCCGTATTTTTCGGGTTTTTGCTCCTCTAAAGCCTTATAATTCCGGCCGCCGATTGTGAGAGTTGAAAAAGGAATAAAGCTGCTGTCGCCATGTTCACCGATTGAGCAAGTGGTTACTGACTTTCTGTCAATATTCGCAAGCTCGGATACTGTCCTTTTCAGTCTCGCTGTGTCTAAGCTCGTACCTGTAGAAAAACATCTTTCCCTCGGCATATCCAAATGTTTGCGTAGGTAGTTGCCCACAACATCGGCAGGGTTGGTTATTGATACAATAATGCCGTCAAAGCCGATAGGCTTTAGATTTTTGATAACATCTTTAAGCATAATTACGCTGTCGTCGAGCATATCGAGTCTGGACTGACCGGGCTTACGAGCCATACCGATAGAGTTTATGATGATTTGGGCATCACGACAGTCCTCATAGTCGCCCACCTTGATTTTTGTTGTGGAGCCCAAGAACAGACAGGCATCTGCCACATCATAGCAGTTGGAAACGGCCTTTTCTTTGTCCTTGTCGATAAAGACAATTTCGTCTGCTGTTCCCTGAAAGCACATTGCCATTGCCACATGAGAGCCTACATGACCTGCACCGATGATAACTACTTTTCTTTTTTCCATAATTGAGTACCTTCTTTTATTTATTAAATCTGTAGCCTCTGCCCCATACTGTATTTATGTAGTTGCAGTTTGGGTCGGCGGCGTGCAATTTGTCTCGTATTCTGTTGATATGGACAGTAACTGTGGAGGTTTCGCCCATAGAGTCGTATTTCCATATTTTATCAAATAGTTCTTCTTTGCTGAAAACAGTGTTTGGGTTTTCTGCCAGATATGTCATCAGCTCAAATTCTTTGTTCGTTAGCGGTATTTCGACATCACATACAAATACCCGTCTGCCGGTTTTGTCTATTTTTATGTTGCCCACATTTAGATAATCGGAGTTTTCGCCATTGCCTTTCAGTCTGTCATATCTGCTGATATGAGCGGAGACACGGGCTACCAGTTCGCCGGGGCTGAACGGTTTTACGATATAGTCGTCTGCACCGAATCCAAGACCTTTGATTTTGTCAAAGTCTGTTCCCTTTGCACTCACCATAAGTATCGGGATGTCTTTTTTGTTGCGTACCTTTCGGCATATTTCGAGTCCGTCTATTCCGGGCAGCATTATGTCCAGCAGGATAAGAGCATAGTCATTTTGGAGTGCCATCTCGAGTCCGGATACTCCGTCGTAGGCATAGTCTGTATCAAAATGATTAGCCTCGAGATAGTCTCTTTCCAATCTGAGAATGTTTTCGTCATCCTCTACGATTAGTATTTTTTTACTCATATTCATTTTCCCTTTTCGTTTTCGTTATGTTCGATTTTGTTTAGTGAGATAAAGATTGTGGTGCCCCTGTCAGGCTCGCTGAATGCCCAAATCTGTCCGTCATGGAGTTCTACTATTTGTTTGCATACCGAGAGACCTATGCCACTGCCCTCTCTAACTCTCGTGCGGGCTGTATCGGCACGATAAAAGGTTTCAAAAATGTGTGAAAGATTTTTTTGGTCAATTCCTATTCCGTTATCCTTTATAGAAATGATGACGGATTTTTTGTAATTTTCGAGAGACAGCAGTATTTCGCCGGCTATATTCTTCTTTGCATATTTCACGGAGTTCGACACAATGTTGGACAGCACTCGCACAAAGCGGTCGCAGTCCAACATAACCTCTATATCCGTATCATTCGGCAGTTCATATTTTAGCTTAAAGCCGCTTTTTTCTAACTGAAATGCAGTTTCTTCGGCATAGTCACGCAAAAATGCAACTATGTTTATCGGCTCCATATTCAGCTCGATGTTGCCTGTTTCCAATCGGGAGAGGGACAGTAGCTCGTCGAGCAGCTTTTCCATATCCAAAGCGGAAGAATATATGGTTTGTAGGTATCTCTCTTGCTTTTCGGGAGTGTTGGCTATGCCGTCACGAATGCCCTCCACATATCCTTTTATCGAGGTCAAAGGTGTACGCAAGTCGTGGGCTACGCCGTTTATTACCTGCTGTCTGCTTTCTTCAATACTGTTTTGGGTGTCGATTGATTTTTTTAGCTGCCGTGCCATATCGTTGAATGCCGACACGGTAGTGCCTATTTCGTTTGTGCTCTCGTAGTCTATTGTATGGTCCAAATTTCCGTTGGCAATTTCGTTAGCACCCTCCGACAGTTCTTTCAGCGGTTTGGTGATAGTTCGTGAGGTAATGCAGGACAAAAGTATAATCGACAGCACAAATATCAGCGCTATTACTAAAAACAGAATACCTGTTCTGCCGATAATCATGGAATAAAAGTTTTGCCTCGAGGATTTTGAGGTGGCATCTTTTACGGAATATGTACGATTGACTATCAGTATCGTATAGGTGTCTCTGTTTTTCTTTGCGTGGCTGACGATTACAAGCCCGTTTTCGCCGAAATAATTTATATTCTCGCCGTTATTATTTAATTCTACGATTGACTGGGCGGCTTCTATTATGCCCTTTGAATTTTTTGAGGAATAAAATTCTTTTCCGTTGTGCTCAATGTATATCATAGAGCCTAAAGATTCTAAGGGGGAGGTGAATTCCGACAGCATTTCTTTTTTGTGGCTGTCTGTGTCGGAAGAAATCAACTCGTCGCCGATGCTGGATATTGTTTGGCTCCACTGAACCTGGTTCAGCATTGAGTAGCTGTTTGTGGTGACGGTAGTGAAATTGAATACCGATGCCGCATTGTATAGTATTACGGAACTGAATATCAGCAGTACGAGCACAGGTATAACTATGGACATTACGGTAGATATAGTCAGTCGTGTGCTGACCTTTAGGTTGTTGGAGCTGTGACTCTTTTTTGATTTTTCTTTGCTCATTATTCTACGCTGAATTTGAATATTGTTTTTGTCTTAAATGGCTCTCCGCCTTTTACGAAACGGTTAGGAAATGAGTCTATGTTTACTGTGTCGGGATAGAATTGTGTTTCTAATGCGGCACCACGGCGATATTTTACTTTGTATTCGCCCTTGCCGACAGTGTAGTTTTTGTCGAGCCATCCGCCGCAGTAGAGCTGAACGCCAGGCAGGTCGGTGTAGACCTCCATTTTTCTGCCGCTTTCCTTATGCCACAGCACAGCCGCTTTTTTCAGTGTGCCGTCATAGTCGTTTAGGCAGTAGTTGTTATCGTAGCCGATTCCGTCTATGATTGCACGGAACGGCTCGTCAATTTTGTCGCCGATTTTGTGGAGATGTGTGAAGTCCATCATAGTACCTTTTACATCACCTAACTCGCCTGTTGGCAGCTGATTGTCGTCAGTCTCGGTGAATTTGTCGGCGTTTATCATAAGATAGTGGTTTTCGACTGTTTCATTCGTTGTACCACTTAGGTTAAAATATGAATGGTTCGTGGGGTTAGCCACGGTGTCGGTGTCGGAGAGAACGGTGTATTCTATTTCGAGAGCATTGTCGTCGGTGAGTGTGTATTCTACTTCCATAGTAAAATTACCGGGGAAGCCGTCCTCACCGTCCGGCGAAAAGCGTGTGAATGTGACGCTGTTGTCAGTCGTTTCTTTAACCTCCCATGGAGTGAAGCTGAAACGGCCGCCTCCGTGCAGAGTCCATGTGCCCTGATTGTTGGGGGTATGATACTCTTTGCCGTTGAATGTGAATTTTGCGTCCCTTATTCTGTTTGCCCATCTGCCGACAACGAGGCCTTGATACCCGTAGTCGGGATTAGTGTAGTCCTGTGGGTTGTCAAATCCGAGGACAACATCGGCGAACTTTCCCTCCTTGTCGGGTACGCAGAGCGACTGTATGCCTGCGCCTAATGTCTGGAGTGACGCAGAGGCTCCGTTTTTGTTTGTGATTGTGTAGAGATATATTTCGGCTCCGTCCTTGAGCGTGCCGAACAATGATTTTTTGATGCCCATTTTTTGCCCCTTTTGCAGTTCGTGACTGCTGTGTTATTTTATGGATAATATTATATATTAAATCTCCCTTGATTTCAAGACTCTTGACTTTTTGGCAAATAATTATTACTATATGTTCTGTAAACCCTTGGCAGATTTCTGCCGGAAGGACGTGTTCGTATGATGAACTTTGTAATAGGTATCATGAGATTTGTCGCTCCTGCGGCGGCTGTTTTTATTCTCGCTACCTGTATCATATCACTGTTTAGGAACAGACCTCGTATCCACAGACTTGCTCAGCTTGTGGACCAGAACGACGGTTCTGTTATTGACATTAACCATTGGGAGACCTCTATCGGAAAAAGTAAGGCTAACGATATTGTTTTGCCTTTTCCGGCCGTTGCTCGTTTTCATGCTGTAATTGCTAAAAAAAGAGTGGATTGGGTAGTGACCGACACTTCTGCTCGAACTATCGGTATTATCGTAAACGGTGAAAAAATTGACGGCAAGAGAGTTATCGAAAACGGAGATATAACTACTATCGGCAATATTCCCCTTAAGTTTGTTTGCGAGGAGGCGCTGACCTCACAGAGCAAACAACAAATCAGACAGAGCGTTCCTGTCAGCAAAAATGTTGCTTATGGCGTTCTTGTCGATGTCAGCAACCACCATCCTGTTTATCTGAAGAAAAAGGATGTTCTGATAGGCAGAGGTCAAGATGCGGATATTCAGATTATGAGCCAAATGGTGTCCTCTCACCATGCCCGCATTTACCAGACCAGCAAGGGATGGGCACTGGCAGATTTGGACTCCCACAACGGAACTAAGTTGAACGGCAGATACATTACTCAGCCGCAGCTCATATTCGACGAGGATATTATTACCTTCGGCGACAAGGTATTCGTTTTTTATGAAAAATAAAGGAGACGGTTTTATGCCAAAAAAAATAAAGAGCGCCCGTGCGCCCAAAATAAAACCGATAAACAACTTTTTGATAATGTTTGTTTTGTCGCTGTTTCAAATTACTACGGGATTTATTGCGGCTAATTGCGGAAAAGAGTTTGAGCCAAAGGTTATTATTTCTTTACTCAGCCTTGTGGCTGTAGAGTGGCTGTACCTAATCGTGTTCTATACGGCACTGCACAGACGAAATTTTGAGCTTGAAATAATTGCATTTTTCCTGTGCGGTGTGGGACTTGTCACTATGGGCAGCATCAGTCCCGACGCTGCATTCAAGCAACTGCTTATGGTGGTAGCAGGTGTAATTATATACACTGTTATGGTGTTCCTTTTGGGCAATGTTGACCTGTGTATGAGACTGAGGATTGTTGTGGCAGTAGCTGCAATATTGCTTTTGATGGCTAATGTAATTTTGGCAAAAGCTACTAACGGTGCACGAAATTGGCTCACTATCGGCGGTGAAAACGGTATCACCATTCAGCCGTCGGAGTTCGTAAAGATAGCATTCATTTTTGTAGGCTCTGCTACTTTGGAAAAAATACAGACCACTAAGAACATTATCGCCTATATTGCTTTTTCGCTTGTGTGCGTAGGTTCGCTTATTATCATTAAGGACTTTGGTACTGCCCTTGTATTTTTCTTTACTTTCCTGATTATTGCTTTTATGAATTCGGGAGACATAAAGACCATCGGATTGGCTGTCGGCTCCGCTGTTATGGGCGCAGCTATTGTGCTTAAGTATAAGACATATGTAAAAAACAGATTTGCCGCATACAGACATGTTTGGGACTATGCCGACTCTCAGGGTTGGCAGCAGACAAGGGTACTTGTCGGAATGGCAAGCGGCGGATTATTCGGCCTTGGTATCGGAAACGGCAATGTGCGCAATGTGTATGCCGCTATGTCGGACAGTATTTTCGGCGTTATCTGTGAGGAATGGGGCTTTATTTTCGGTATTGCTATGATTTTGAGTTTTGTATGTATAGCCGTGTCGGCTCTTGTGAACTCTATCGCTTCCCGTTCGGCTTTCTATTCTATCGGTGCCGTTGCAGGAGCGGGAATGCTTTTGTTCCAAACAGGACTTAATATATTCGGAATTACAGATATTCTGCCGCTGACAGGTGTTACCATTCCTTTTGTCAGTCAAGGCGGTTCTTCTATGATGGCTTGCTGGGCTATCCTCGCTTTCATTAAGGCGTCAGATGTCCGTACCTACAGCTACCTGGGAGGTGCTAAGAAGAAATGAGAATGATTACTAAGAGAGGCATATTCCTCTGGATACTTTCGGCGTTGTTCGTGGTTGGACTTGTGTTTATGACCGTGTCCTTGGTCAACAACGGCGACGAGTGGGTAATGAAAAGATTTAATCGTCATATGTACAGCGACGGCACTCTCATAGGCGCAGGTACAATATATGATAAAAATGATAAAAAACTTGCCGAAACAGTAAAGGGCGAAAGAAAATATTCCGATGACGCCACTGTTCGTAAGGCTACACTGCATATTGTCGGTGACCCAAAGAACTTCATTTCTACAGGCGTTCAGTCGGCATTTGATACAAAACTGACGGGTTACAGTATCCTGTTCGGCGTGTACAATATCGAGCGGTACGGCAGAGGCAATGATATGAAACTGACTATCGACAGCGATATATGCAAGGTTGCATATCAGGCACTGGATGGCAGAAAAGGAACTGTGGGTGTAGTGAACTATAAGACAGGTGACTTGATTTGTTCTGTATCTTCTCCCAGCTATGATGTGGAAAATGTACCCGATACTCTCAATACGAGCAGTCGGTATGAGGGTGTGTATATCAACAGACTTTTGTCCGCTCAGTATGTGCCCGGTTCTACCTTTAAGATTGTTACAGCAATTTGCGCTATAGAGAATATCGATGATATCTACGAGCGCACCTGGGATTGTAACGGCGCATATCAGCCTAAGAGCGGCGTGGCTATAACCTGCAACGGCAATCACGGTAGACATATCAATTTTAAAAATGCTTTGGCGCAGAGTTGTAACGCAGTCTTTGCCCAAATAGCAATAGAATTAGGCCCTGAAAAGCTGAATGCTACTGCCAAAGAGCTCGGCATAGGCTCCCAAATTACAATCAGCGGAGCAATAAAGTCTTTTGAGGGTAAGTTTGATTTAAAGAATAATGCTGCAGATGACCTTGTGGGCTGGACCGGTATCGGTCAGGGCGATACGAGAGTTGCCCCCATTACTATGCTTCGTATTGTCAGCGCAGTGGCTAACGGCGGCTCTGCAGTTTCGTTCAATATAGTCAACTCATTGGCTAATCAGGCAGGCAATGCGCTCAATATTACTTTACCTGCTAATAAGGTGGAGCTTATGAGCAGCACCGTAGCATCAAAAATGAAAGATATGATGCGCTATGATGTTAAGGAAAAGTACGGAGACAGCAATTATCCCGGTCTTAAGCTCTGCGCAAAGAGCGGTACGGCACAGATAGACAGCGATGCCTCTCACGATATTGCTTGGTTCGTCGGCTTTATGGATGATGAGAAAAATCCGTATGCGTTCGTCGTTACTGTTGAGAACGGCGGCTATGGCTCCTCCACTGCAGGACCTATTGCTAACAAGGTGCTCCAGAGCATAGTGAAAAAATAATATTTCTGTTCAGACTTGCATAAGATTATTTAGGTGATTTTATGCAAGTTTTTACAATAAAGGCTAAGCCTAAGGCTATATTCGGCGGAATACTCGCTGTCACGGGAATTATTGTGGTTATACTCACATTTGTAGGAAATCACAGTTCTTCCGTGTCTTCGTCTGCCTCCATAAGTTGCAAGACGAACAAGGAGAGAGTTGAGTACATACAGTCATTAGGCTATGAGACCGATGGCAAGGAAACCTCTAAGGAGGTCACTATCCCTACAGTATTCAACGATGTGTACAACAGATACAACGATATCCAGAAAAAGCAGGACTTTGACCTGTCAAAATATAAGGGAAAGACAGTAACGCTGTACACATATTCAATCACTAACTACAAGAATAATAAGAATGTAATAGCCGACCTGATGGTTTATGACGGTGTGCTGATAGGCGCAGACCTGTGTGATACCTCAGCTAAGGACGGCTTTTTGGTAGAACTTAAATGAGCGACAGATTAGATAAGATTTTAGCGAGAGAACTGAATATTACACGCTCGGGCGCAAAGGAACTTTTGAAAAAAGGCAGAGTATCGCTGAACGGTACGGTAATAAAAAAGGGTGAAACCAAATGTACAGAGTCGGATTCTATAACTGTGGACGGTAAGACTGTAGGTAACTCCGAGTTTGTCTATATTATGATGAATAAGCCTAAGGGCGTAATTTCTGCCAGCGACGGAAAGGGCGACAAGACGGTGGTAGATATTTTGCCGGAGGATATGAAAAGGCGTGGACTTTTTCCTGCCGGCAGGCTTGACAAGGATACCACCGGATTTATGCTTATTACCGATGACGGTGAATTTGCACATAATATACTTTCGCCTGCGCACCATATCGACAAGACATATATTGTCACATTGGACAAGCCTGTTACAGAGGAGGTCAAGTCGGATTTTGAGAGCGGTATGACTCTCAATGATGAAAAGCTGCTTAGGGCAGAGCTGTCGATCTTGAACGAGGACAGAACAGTGGCGAAGGTGGTTTTGCATCAGGGATTGTATCATCAGATTAAGCGAATGTTCAAAAAACACGGATTGACTGTTACGGAACTGCATCGAGAGGCGATGGGTTCGCTCATTTTAGACAAAGATTTGGCATTGGGACAGTGCAGATATATAAATTCCGACGAAAAAAAGAAAATTATGGAAAAGTGAGTATCAATATAATTGGTAAAAATTTTTTGCATACACAATATATAGGGGTGTTTGGTAAATGTTATGCAAAAAGCACAAGAAAATAAAAATTTTTTTGTTAAAAAAGTTGCAAAGTGGGCAAATTGATTGTATAATATATACAATTAGTTTGCTCTTTTTTTGTGCAGAATTAAAAATTGAGCGAGAAATGAGGAGGTTATCCAAATGCCGAACAGACTGTTTCAGAGCGTAATTAACCAGATGAGAGAGGCTACCGACCGTATTATCGGTGTTGTAGACGAAAGCGGTGCTATTATTTCATGCAGCGAGCTTGGACTTATCGGAGAGGTAAGAAAGGGCGTCATTGCAGCAGGCGTGTTCAATGGTTCTCTTATATGTGTTGATTCCTGCACCTACAAGGCATTCGGCGACAGTGTTCATCCGGAGTACGCCGTTTTTGTTGACGGTACCGACGAGATGAGCCGCCACTATGTAGGCATCATTGCAGTAGCTCTCGACCAAATAAAGAAGAATAATGATGAAAAATTTGACCGTTCCAATTTTGTTAAGAATGTAATTTTGGACAATGTCTTGCCGGGAGATATTTATATCAAATCCCGTGAACTTAGATTCAATAACGATGCGTCTAGAGTTGTTTTTCTTATCAGAGTTACAAAGACTAATGATGTTTCGGTATTTGATGTTATCCAGAATTTCTTTCCGGACAAAACGAAGGATTTTGTTATCAACATAAATGAGACCGATATTGCTCTTATTAAAGAAGTAAGACCAAATGTTGACTCAAAGGATTTGGAAAAGCTGGCACAGTCTATCTGCGACACACTTTCCACAGAGTTCTATTGTACCGCTATCGTAGGTATCGGCACCTGCGTAACAGGTGTCAAGGAGCTTGCTAAGTCTTTTAAGGAAGCACAGGTTGCTCTTGAGGTAGGCAAGGTGTTCGATACCGAGCGTTCTATCATCAGCTATGATAATTTGGGCATTGCCAGACTTATCTATCAGCTGCCTACCACTCTTTGCGAGATGTTCCTCAGAGAAGTGTTCAAAAAAGGCTCTATTGATTCTCTCGATCAGGAAACCTTGTTCACTATCCAAAAGTTTTTTGAGAACAATCTTAATGTTTCCGAAACATCGAGAAAGCTCTTTGTTCACCGTAACACTCTCGTTTACAGACTCGAAAAAATTAAAAAACTCACCGGTCTTGACTTGAGAGAATTTGACGACGCTATCGTATTCAAGGTAGCACTTATGGTAAATAAGTATCTTGATTCTACTCCGATTAAGTACTAAATACAGAATTTTTCAATCCCCTTTAGGCGTGTGCCGAAGGGGGATTTTTTATGGTACAATTTTTTGGATACAATAGGAATAACACAGATGTGCCCTGACCACAAGTCCTTGTGGTAAGTTGTGAACAGAGTGTAAATCTCGTCTCGCAGATACGCTATATATTGAATATTATGTGAAAATATGGTATAATTAGCGCAACATATGGAAGATGATATGAACATATTCCGTATGAATATTATGAGAGGCGGAGGTTATGAAAACACAAGTAATTATGTACATCGTTTGGGCGGTGTTGATTTTGCTTTTCGGAGTGCTTGAGGGCATAACGGTTCAGCTGGTTTCGATTTGGTTTATGCTGGGCTCAATAGGCGGACTCATAGCGGCATTCTGCGGAGGAAGTACACTTGTGCAGATTTTGGTGGCGATAGGCATATCGGTTCTAACTTTGGCTGTTACCAGACCCATTGCGAAGAAAAAACTTGCCGTCACTATTCAGCACACAAATGCAGACCGATGTATCGGCGGTGAGGCTGTTGTTTTGGAGCAGATAGACAATATCTCGGAGACAGGCAGCGTCAAAATCGACGGAAAGGTATGGACTGCCCGTTCGTCGTCCGGCGACATTATTGAGTCCGGCGAAATCGTCAGAGTCGACAAAATAGACGGCGTAAAATTATTGGTAAGTAAAAAATAAATTCAGTTTTGTTTATAGGGAAAAGGAGAAATTATTATGAATCCTGTAACAATCGTTATTATCTTTTTAGTAGTTATTGCTCTGATTGCACTCGTTTTGGCTAATATCAGAGTAGTACCGCAGTCAAAGGCATTCGTTATTGAGCGTCTCGGCACATATTACGCAACATGGCAGACAGGCTTGCACGTAAAGGTGCCGTTCATCGACAGACTCGCAAAGAGTGTTTCGCTCAAGGAACAGGTAGTTGACTTTAAGCCACAGGCAGTTATCACAAAGGATAATGTAACAATGCAGATAGACACAGTTGTGTTCTTCCAAATTACTGATCCTAAGCTTTACTGCTACGGTGTTGAGAGCCCGATTTCCGCTATTGAAAACTTGACTGCTACCACACTGCGTAACATTATCGGCGAGCTTGAGCTCGACTCAACTCTCACCTCCCGTGACACCATCAATGCAAAAATCAGAGTGATTCTTGATGAAGCAACAGACCCGTGGGGCATTAAGGTGAACAGAGTAGAGCTTAAGAATATTATCCCTCCCCGTGAGATTCAGGATGCAATGGAAAAGCAGATGAAGGCTGAGCGTGAGCGCCGTGAGTCCATTCTTCGTGCAGAGGGCGAAAAGCAGTCCCGTATCCTTGTAGCCGAGGGACACAAGGAGTCAAAGATTCTTGAGGCAGAAGCAGAAAAGCAGTCGGCAATCCTCCGTGCAGAAGCTGTAAAAGAGGCAAAAATGCGTGAGGCAGAGGGCGAGGCTCAGGCTATTGAGACAGTACAGAGAGCATCGGCAGAGGCTATCAAGCTTTTGAACGAGGCTAATGCTAATGATGCTGTGCTTAAGCTGAAAGCACTTGAGGCATTTTCAAAGGCTGCCGACGGCCAGGCAACAAAGATTATTATCCCGTCTGAAATTCAGTCTTTGGCAGGTCTTGCAGACGGTATTATCGAGACTGTAAAAAAATAACAAATCAAATAAACCAAGGACTTGTTGAGCCCTTGGTTTATTCTTTACCTAAAAATTGAGGTGATTTTTTAAGTAATTGTGTAAAAATTGTCAAAATTTTGTTATTCCCCTTGAACATCAGAAATAAATTGGGTATAATACAAAAGATAATTTAGAAAATTATTATTTGCACAAATATTAGGGTTATATTTGTACTTAAATGGTAAAAAATGGAAGGAGTAATCTATATGACTTATTCACATGAAGTTGAAACTATGTGTCCTGTAGCTCAGGGTGTTGCTCACGGTGCAGCTCCGATTCCGGAAGAAGCTAAGTGGGTTAAGGCTAAAGAAATTAAGGACATATCCGGTTTTACACACGGTATCGGCTGGTGCGCACCTCAGCAGGGTTGCTGCAAGCTCAGCCTTAACATTAAAGGCGGCGTTATCCAAGAGGCTCTCGTAGAGACAGTAGGATGCTCAGGTATGACTCACTCTGCAGCTATGGCAGCAGAAATTCTCCCGGGCAGAACAATCCTTGAGGCTCTCAACACAGACCTTGTTTGCGACGCTATCAACACAGCTATGAGAGAACTTTTCCTCCAGATCGTTTACGGTCGTACACAGTCTGCATTCTCTGATGATGGACTTGCTATCGGTGCTGGTTTGGAAGACCTTGGTAAGGGACTGCGTTCTCAGGTTGGTACCATGTACGGTACTTTAAAGAAGGGCCCTCGTTACCTGGAGATGGCAGAAGGTTATGTTACCGGTATCGCTCTGGATGCTGATGATCAGATCATCGGTTACCAGTTCGTAAACCTTGGTAAGATGACAGACTTCATCAAGAAGGGTGATGATCCAACAACAGCTTATGAGAAGGCTGCTGGACAGTATGGTAGAGTTGCTGATGCTGTTAAGATTATTGATCCAAGAACAGATGAAGAAGTTAAGTAAGGAGGACAATTAGAATGGCTTTATTTGAATCATATGAGAGAAGAATAGATAAGATTACTTCAGTTCTTAACAGCTATGGTATAGCTAGTATTGAAGAAGCTGAAAAGATTACTAAGGATGCCGGATTAGATGTATATGCTATGGTTAAGGGTATCCAGCCAATTTGTTTTGAAAATGCATGTTGGGCTTACACAGTAGGTGCAGCAATCGCTATCAAGAAGGGTGCAAGAAAGGCTTCAGAAGCTGCTGCAGCTATCGGTGAAGGCTTACAGTCATTCTGTATTCCAGGTTCAGTTGCTGACCAGAGAAAGGTTGGTTTAGGACATGGTAACTTAGGTAAGATGCTTCTTGAGGAAGAGACAGAGTGTTTCGCATTCTTAGCTGGTCACGAGTCATTCGCTGCTGCTGAGGGTGCTATTGGTATTGCTGAGAAGGCTAACAAGGTTAGACAGAAGCCTCTTAGAGTTATTCTTAACGGTCTTGGTAAGGATGCTGCTAAGATTATCTCAAGAATTAACGGATTCACATTCGTTGAGACAGAGATGGATTATTCAACAGGCGAAGTAAAGGAAATCTCTAGAACAGCATACTCAGATGGTCTTCGTTCTAAGGTTAACTGCTACGGCGCTAACGATGTA
>URJF01000008.1 GCA_900548085.1 uncultured Oscillospiraceae bacterium
AATCAAACCACTCAAGGTCTGTGTCCGGTTTGCAGAAGAACTCAAGCTCCATCTGTTCAAACTCTCTGACACGGAAAATGAACTTTCCCGGTGTAATCTCATTTCTGAACGACTTACCAATCTGTGCTACACCGAAAGGCACCTTTTTTCTTGTGGTACGCTGTATATTAGCAAAGTTTACAAATATACCCTGTGCAGTTTCGGGGCGGAGATAAATCTCATCTTTGCTATCCTCTGTTACGCCCTGGAATGTCTTAAACATAAGATTGAATTGGCGAATGTCAGTAAAATCGTGTGCGCCGCAGTTTGGGCATGGTATATTCTTTTTCTTAATATACTCGCTCATCTGCTCGTTTGTCCAGCCGGCAACATTAGTACCGTCAAAGTTCTCAATAAGGTCATCTGCTCTGTGGCGGGTTTTGCACTGACAGCAGTCCATAAGAGGATCGGAAAATCCACCCAAATGTCCCGATGCAACCCAAGTCTGCGGATTCATCAGTATAGCAGAATCAAGACCTACATTGTACTTGTTTTCCTGAATAAACTTCTTTCTCCAAGCGGCTTTGATGTTAGTTTTGAGCTCAACGCCGAGCGGACCGTAGTCCCATGTATTAGCAAGACCGCCGTAAATCTCCGAGCCTGGATAAACAAAGCCTCTGCCCTTGCAGAGAGATACGATTTGGTCTAAAGATTTTTCTGTATTTTGCATAGCTCTACCTCCAAAATAAGTATTAGACTTATTATACTATGCCAACCCATATTAGTCAACAAAAAACTCCCGCCTAATGCTCGGCGCACAAGGCAGAAGTTAATACTAAAACCACTTTTTCTTTTTGAACAAAAATGTAAGAATTAACGCAATAACCACTGAGAGAGTAATTACGAACACATAACCGTATTTCCAGCTGTATTCAGGCATTGATTTGAAATTCATTCCGTACCAACCCACTATCACTGTCAGTGGTAAAAATATGACAGAAACTACCGTAAATACCTTCATTGTTTGGTTCAGCTTCAGGTCAAGATAAGACTGATATGCGTCACGCAGATGGACAAGAGTATCTCGCAGCATATCCACATTTTCTCTCAGGCGGACAGCTTTGTCGGTGAAAATTTTGAAATATCTCAAGTCTTCTTCAAAAAAAAGTTCGTTCTCATTTTCGCTCAGCTCATCGCCAATATCAATAAGCTGCTCATAATAGTTACGCAATATAACAAGATCCTGCTTTTTGTGGAGCAGCTCCATGTTAAAGTCCTTGCCCGAGCGGTCGCTGAGCACAAACTCCTCCAGAAGATTTATCTCGTATTCCAAATCCTCAAGCACTTTATTGTCCCCTGCAATAAGACTCTCTAAAAACGCATATATCAGTTTTTCGAGAGTAATAGACTGCACGCTGAATCTTCTTATTGCTTCGGCAAATTTGTTTTTTGTAGAATTATCACAGTCATCTACATCCACAATCAAGAACAAATTTTTCTTAACATAAAATGCAATACAATCCTCGTGAGATTTTACATCATCGGCGTCGGTAATACGCAGCGTGCCAAAGCTATAATCGTCATAAACCTCTATACTGGAACGGAAATATCTGTTTTCCTCCTCGCACTGTCGCACAGTACTCTCGGAAAAGCCAAAGTATTGGTATATCTGTTCAAACTCTTTCAGTGTAACATAACCGGCACACACATGCTTAGGGTTCACCTTGTCGTAGTCAATAGTCTTTAATTTGTCACTGAACTGATAAAACATTTTTATCACCGCCTTAATATAAGAATTATATCACAAGCTCGTTGGTTCGGCAATCAAAAAAGGGACACATCCTGCGATGCGCCCCTCTGTATTCATAGCTATATGATTATTTCTCAGCGTATTTGTCGTCGCCGTTCCAGCTGTACATAGCACGGATACCCTCGCCGACATTTTCGAGCTGATGGTTAGCTTCCATAGCTCTCTTAGCCTTGAAGTGAGCCCAACCGTTGTTAGCTTCTGTGATAAACTTAGAAGCAAATGTACCGTCCTGAATTTCCTCAAGAATCTTCTTCATTTCCTTCTTAGTTTCGTCTGTAACAAGTCTCTTACCTGTCTCGTAGTCACCGAACTCAGCAGTGTTAGAGATAGAATATCTCATCTTCTTGAAGCCGCCTGAGTAGATAAGATCTACGATAAGCTTCATCTCATGGATGCACTCGAAGTAAGCATTTCTTGGGTCATAACCTGCCTCAACAAGAGTCTCAAAGCCAGCCTTCATAAGAGCTGTAACGCCGCCGCAAAGAACAGCCTGCTCACCAAAGAGGTCAGTCTCTGTCTCACACTTGAATGTAGTCTCAAGGAGAGCTGCACGAGCACCACCGATACCTGCACCATAAGCGAGAGCGATATCCTGGCAATGACCAGAAGCGTCTTGATATACTGCTACGAGGCAAGGAGTACCTTTGCCCTCTTTGTATTCGCTACGAACAGTGTGGCCCGGAGCCTTAGGTGCGATCATGAATACATCAATGTTCTCAGGTGGAACGATTTGTTTGAAATGAATGTTAAAGCCGTGTGCAAATGCAAGAGCTTTGCCTTCTGTAAGGTTTGGTTCGATATCTTTCTTATAGATAGCAGCCTGCTTTTCGTCAGGAGTAAGAATCATAATGATATCAGCAGCCTTAACTGCTTCTGCTGTGGTCATAACTGTAAGGCCGAGATCCTCAACCTTCTTCCAAGACTTTGAGCCTTCGTAAAGACCGACAATAACATTTACGCCGCTCTCATGAAGATTAAGTGCGTGTGCGTGACCCTGTGAGCCGAAACCGATAATAGCTACGGTCTTGCCGTCAAGAACACTGAGATTACAATCTGATTCGTAAAAAATCTTTGCTTCTGCCATTTTTATTTCCTCCAAAAATAATTTTATTTTGTGACAGCGGCAGGAGAAGTTGTCCGACCGCACGTCTAACATTTACTGTAATTCACATTATATCTTGTTGGATGTCTTATGTCAATAGTTAATTGAAAACTTTTATAATTTTTCTATCGCATGAATAATGTGCAATCTCATAGCGGTTCGTGCGCCCTCGGGATTTCGCTTCTTTATGAACTCCATAATCAGCCTGTCGTCCTGCATATTATCCTTGCTGACATCCTTGTCCTTTTGCATAACTACCACACCTTTTTTTATTGCATTAAATATTATAGGCATAAATTGTTTAACAAAAGAATTGTGTGTAGCATTAGCAATACTCTCGTGAAATTTTTGTTCCTCGTATGTTCTGTCTTCGCCGTTGAGTATCTTTTTTTCGACAGCCTCGCCATACTTACAGATTATTGCAATTTCTTCGTCTGTAGCCCTCTGAGCCGCATAATAAGCGCAATCCGGCTCGAACATAAGCCTCATTTCAAACAAATCGTCAAGCCCCGACGCTATTTCTCCAATATCGCCAGACTCTATAATAGTATTGTTTGTAACGAATGTACCTTTGCCTCGTTTTATTTCCAAAACGCCGTTAGTGGTCAATATTTTTATTGCTTCTCTCAAAGTAGAACGGCTAACGCCTAGCTCCTTAGCAAGTTCGTTTTCGTTAGGCAGCTTGTCGCCTATAGAAAATCTGTTTTCTACTTCTATCATCTTTAATATAGTCTGAGCTATACTGTCCGCAAGCAGTTTTGAATCAGCCATATTATACCTTCTTCCGATTCATTTTTATACATCATATCACATACAGGGGATTAAAGTCAAGGAGTTGTCTGACATCTTACAATTAACAGGTATATTTTTTGCCTGTTTCTTGTGAATATTCACTAATTATTTTCAATTCACTTGTAAATTGTGAACAAATAGTATAGAATGAAAATAATAATAAAGACACAGGAAGCAACAATATGACAAAGGCAACAAAAATCAGATATTATATCGAGTCACTGTGCGTGTATGACTTAAAAAATGATGAAATAATAAACGCAATTTACAAACTGCTCTCTAACCTCGACAGCGAAAAGGTACTTCTCCGTCAAAGTGAGTTGTTCAATCTGCTGTCCACCCACAAGTCATTGAGACATTATATATCCAAGCTCATTCTGACAGACGACAATGTTTTCACTAAGGCGGCTGCCGCAGGCACAACCGACGAGTTGGACGACTCAATAATCCAAGCGGTAAAATCCGACTTAATGAAGTTGGAAGAAATTGCCGGCGTAACAGCCGACGACGTTATCATAGCAGAAGAAAACAACGACCTAAAAGAAATTCTGCGCACCATGCCGAAATGGAAAGAAAACGGCAGAGCTATGTTCCCCCTCACAGACAAATGGGCAGAGCAAACAGACACGCTAAAAGATTTTTATCGTACAAACGGCTACGGCAACTATGCAAAATATGTAGCATTCACATGGCGCAACAAAGAATTTTCGCCTATTACCAGCT
Source organism: uncultured Oscillospiraceae bacterium (assembly GCA_900548085.1). Classification (GTDB taxonomy): domain Bacteria; phylum Bacillota; class Clostridia; order Oscillospirales; family Acutalibacteraceae; genus Eubacterium_R. Next base: position 4,407 of record URJF01000008.1, read on the forward strand.
TAGACCCTATTTGTCTCACCGACCTAAAGAACTATGAAGTTCAGCGCAAGCAGGTAATCAACAACACAACAGCGTTTTTGAACGGCTATCCGGCGAACAATGTATTGCTCTATGGTGACAGAGGTACAGGCAAGAGCAGTACAGTCCACGCTATACTGAATGAGTACCGTGAAAAAGGACTGCGAATGATAGAAATATCAAAAAGCGATATAGGCGACCTGACTATGATAAGAGAAAAGATTGCCGACAGCCCAATGAAATTTATCATATTCATTGACGACTTGAGCTTTGACTCCCACGAGGACTCCTTCGGCGAACTGAAAGCCGCTTTGGAAGGCTCATTATCCGGTAAGCAAAGCAACACCCTTATCTATGCAACCTCCAATAGACGCCACCTCATCAAAGAGAACTTCTCCGACAGAGAGAATGATGTAAATCGCTCCGACACATTACAAGAAGAATTGAGCCTGTCCGACCGATTCGGATTATCAATAACATTTCTCAATCCGGACAAAAAAGATTATCTCGACATTGTCGAAAAAATCGCAACCGACAGAAATCTTACCTCTGATATGGAAGCATTGTTAGAGGAGGCAGACCAATGGGCTCGTCGCAGAGGCGGCCGTTCGCCGAGATGTGCAAGGCAGTTCATCGACTTTGTGGAAAGTCGTGAAAAAATGCCGGATACAAAATAAATCACAACAGTTAACCGATTGTTAAAAAAATTAACTTTTTGTTTACTAGAATGTCAAATTATGAACAAATACAAGTGCTATTATTTGGGCATAGACACTTGAGAAACTTGAACGAAAGAAAGGAAGATATTATGCCTAACAAAATTCTTGTTGTTGACGACGATCTCAACATATGCGAGCTGCTCAAGCTCTATCTCGAAAATGACGGATACACAGTATTTACTGCAAATGACGGACAGGAAGCAGTAACTATGTTCCAAAACAAAACTCCCGACTTGGTACTTCTCGACATTATGCTGCCTAAAATGGACGGCTGGCAGGTGTGCAGAGAAATCCGCAAAACCTCAAAGGCTCCAATCATCATGCTGACCGCAAAGGGCGAAACCTTCGATAAGGTGCTCGGTCTCGAGCTCGGTGCAGACGATTATGTAGTAAAGCCGTTTGACGCAAAAGAGGTTATGGCGAGAGTAAAAGCAGTGCTCCGCCGTACAAAAGGTGACAGCGACTCTGCCGACAAAGAAAAGAAAGTTGTCGTATATGATAACCTCGAAATAAACATTACCAACTATGAGATGAAAGTAAAAGGCGTGCCTGTAGACACTCCGCCAAAAGAGCTGGAGCTTATTTACCACTTCGCATCTAACCCAAACAGAGTATACACCCGTGATCAACTTTTGGATGAGGTTTGGGGATTTGACTACTATGGTGACTCCCGTACGGTAGATGTTCATGTAAAGAGACTCCGTGAAAAACTGGAGGGTGTCTCTGACAAATGGAGCCTAAAAACCGTTTGGGGCGTAGGCTATAAGTTTGAAACAAAGGAATAAAATATGGCAGTCAAAAAGCAAAAAAGAAGAAAAAGAACTAATATCTTCTTTACCTACTTTGTGCTGTTTGCGTGCATATTTTTAGTCACATTCGGCGCTTTGGGATTTTCGCTGATAGCTATGGTAAACAACTATGAGCTAAAGCAAAAGACTGATTTGCTGACCGAGAATACTGCTTCGATTTCAAAATCCGTAGCGACTACGCTGTCCATAAGTGATATGAACAGCAACTACACCCCTGACAAAGAGCTTATATGTGAAACGCTGGAAACTGTATCTAACTGCATCGACGCCAACGTGTTCGTATGCGATCCGGTAGGGACAGTCATTATGTGCCCCGAAAAAGCAGGCATATCCGCATACCAAACTATGTCAACCGTCTGCAAAAGACATGCTCACACCAAGATAGACGACAGTCTGATTCAGCAGGTGTACGAAGGCTCGACTGTCAGTCGAACAGTAATCAACGGGAACGGCTACTATGTTGTGGGCACCCCAATAAAATCCGACAACGAAATTATCGGCTGTGTCTTTGCTCTGACTCCGTCAGGCACAACTGAGCTTGTATCCTCAGTTATGCGAGTATTCTTTGTAGTATCGCTGCTTTGTCTCGCTCTCGCATTCGTGTGCATTTGGATACTGACAAAGCGTATGATAACGCCGTTGCAACAAATGAGCGCAGCCGCAAAACGCTTTGCTATCGGCGATTTTTCGTACAGAGTACGCATAGACAGCGATGACGAGCTGTCCGACTTAGGAAATGCGTTCAACGACATGGCTAACGCCTTAGACAAACTGGAGAGTTCAAGACGCTCATTTGTAGCAAATGTTTCGCACGAGCTAAAGACGCCTATGACCTCCATTGCCGGATTCATAGACGGAATCTTGGACGGCACAATTCCAAAAGAAAAAGAAGAATATTATCTAAAAATTGTCAGAGATGAAGTAAGGCGACTTTCCCGTCTGGTTGTGGCTATGCTCAATATGAGCAAGATGGAATCGGGCGACTTTGAAATGAAGCCTAAAAACTACAACATCTCCGACCAAATAATACACATACTTCTCACCTTTGAGCAAAAAATTGAAAATAAAAATATCGAGGTGAGAGGGCTCGAAAGCTTAGAGCCCTGCTATATCACAGCCGACACGGATATGATATATCAAGTTATATATAATCTCTTTGACAATGCAGTCAAGTTCACAAACGACGGCGGATATATCTCCATCACCGTAGACAATCTCGCTGATTATATCCAAGTATCAATCAAAAACAGCGGCAGCGGTATTAATTCGCATGAGCTGTCACGAATTTTTGAAAGATTCTATAAGGTGGACAAGTCACGCAGTCTCGACGCAAAAGGCGCCGGATTAGGTCTGTATATAGTCAAGATGATGGTAGAAATGCACGGAGGCCGTATCTACGCCCGTTCTGACAGCAAGACTGAGGCCGAATTTGTATTCACACTGCCTAAGTCAAATAACTAAAAAAGGAGTAATCGATATGGATGACTTTAACAACAAACCCGAAAACAACATTCCCAACAACGATAATCAGCAAGATAATCAACAAAATGGGAATGTAAACGGTGAGTACCATTTTGTACCGCCAAAAAATCAGTACCAATATTATAACCCTAACCAAAATCAGCAGTATCAGCAGTATCAACAGCCCCAGGGCAACTACTCAAACAACTATTATGCACCGCAGCCCCCAGTTGGTAACAACGGCGAAAAGCAAAAAAAGGTAAAGGTTAAAAATCCAAGCAAGCCTAAGAACAAGACCGTTCTCACTATAGTAATTGTTCTCATCATATGCGTTGTCCTCGCAATCGTAGGTGTTGTAGCTACAGCTGTAAGCAAGAACGGAGGCTCATCCTCCTCGTCATCGAGCTCCAGCTCACAAAGTGCCGACAACGGTTCCGGCTCAGCTAAGGTAGAAGACAGCAACGGTGCCGCAAAGAAAGACTCTAACGGCAATCTCACCACCGCAGGCGTTGTATCAAAAGTTCAAGATTCCTGCGTAGGCATCACAGTATATACTCAGCAGAGTGCCTATAGCTACTTCAATAACTACGGCAACAACTCCGGCGACGGCAGCGGACAGACAGCATCGGGCACAGGCTCAGGTGTAATTATGAGCGAGGCTAACGGAAAAACCTATATTATGACTGCCGCTCACGTTATCTCCGACGGAAACTCATTTAAGGTTAAGCTGAACAACGGTGACGAATATGATGCAACTATGGTAGGCTATGACAGCCAAACAGATATCGGTGTCCTTTCTATCAAAAAGACAGGCCTTACCGTAGCAAGCTTCGGCAACAGCGACAAAATTGATGTAGGCGAGAATTGTATCGCAATCGGTTGCCCGGGCGGACTCGAATTTATGAACAGTGTAACAAAGGGTATTGTATCTGCCCTCGACAGACCTGTTAAGTCATCTATCGGATATAACAACAAGTGTATCCAGGTAGATGCCGCTATTAACCCCGGTAACTCCGGCGGAGCATTATTCAATATGCAAGGTCAGGTAATCGGAATCAATTCATCCAAGATTGCCTCCACCGACTACGAGGGTATGGGCTTCGCAGTACCGAGCAACACAGCAGTAGACACTGCAAACAGCTTAATCAAGAATGGATATGTAGCTGGCAGAGCAAAGCTCGGTATTCAGTACAACACCCTTTCTAACTACAACAATGCAAACTCCATTCTCTCGGCACTTGAGCAAAAGGGCTTTAAGAATGCAGAGGGTACAATGGTTATCCAAGAAATCAGCGACGACTCTAACCTGAAAAACAGTAAGATTCAGCAGTACGATATGATTGTAGCAGTCAACGGCAAAACAATGACCTCTACAGATATTCTCACTTCTGTACTCAGCGAATCGTCACCCGGCGACTCAATCACATTGACTATCGCAAGAATAGACGGCAACTCCATCAAAACATTTGATGTAAAGTGCAAGCTGATTGAATCTAAAAACTGATAAAAAATTAACTCCGTCACGGTACAACTACCGTGGCGGATTTTTTTAGTGAGCTAATCAACTCAAATTATATATTCATTTTCCTCCATTCAGCAAAATAGCTGTCTATTATGTTGTACATAGCCTGAATAAGCTGTGAAAACATAATAGGCGGAGCGAGTCTAAGCAGCAGTTTGCTTATTCGCTCCGTACCAAAAACATTATTCTGCATAAATGTTAAAATTCTCCAAAACAAAAAGGAACTGCTCAGCAGTTCCTTTAATCTATTAGCTTACAGAGCAGCCTTTGCAGACTCTACAAGAGCTGTAAATGCAGCTGCGTCAGAAACAGCGATTTCTGCAAGCATCTTTCTGTTAAGGTCAATGCCTGCTTTCTTAAGGCCGTTCATAAATGTAGAATAGTTAGTACCGTTGATCTTGCAAGCAGCTGAGATACGAGTAATCCAAAGTCTGCGGAAATCTCTCTTCTTCTGCTTTCTGCCGATGTATGCGTACTGACCGCTCTTCATAACAGCCTGCTTAGCTGTCTTAAAGAGAGCGTGCTTTGAGCCATAGTAGCCCTTTGCAGCCTTTAACACTTTTTTTCTTCTTTTTCTGGTAGCCATAGCGCCTTTAATTCTTGCCATTGTAATTTACCTCCGTTAGTTATTTAGTAAAGCTCTTCTTATTTATAAGGAACAAGTCTCTTGCATTGCTTTTGGTTAGTAACGTCAGCAACTACTTGCTTGCGAAGATTTCTCTTGCGCTTAGTGGACTTTTTAGTAAGGATGTGTGAAGTATAAGCGTGAGCTCTCTTTACCTTGCCGCTTTTTGTTGTCTTGAAACGCTTTTTAGCGCCGCTGTGTGTCTTAATTTTTGGCATAATTTATTCCTCCGTAAAAATAATTACTTACTTGCTTGGCTTTGGTGACATAAACATAAGTATTTGTCTGCCTTCAAGCTTAGGCTTTTTATCAACAACTGCAATCTCTGCCAACTCGTCGGCAAATCTCTGCATATTTGTCTCTCCCAACTCCGGATGTGCCATCTCTCGACCACGCAAACGAATAGAAACCTTTACCTTGTCGCCTTTAGAAAGGAACTTTTTGGCTTGGTTTACCTTTGTGTTGAAGTCGCCGATGTCAATGTTGAGTGAAAGTCTGATTTCTTTTGTTTCAACAATTTTTTGCTTTTTGCGATTTTCTTTTTCGCGCTTAGTCTGCTCATAGCGATACTTGGAATAGTCCATAATCTTTGCTACAGGCGGCTTTGCCTGCGGTGCAATCTTAACGAGGTCTACACCCTTTGCGTCTGCAAGATGCTGTGCCTCTTTTGCACTCATAATACCGAGCTGCTCGCCGGTATCCGAAATTACTCTCAATTCCTTGTCTCTGATTTCTCCGTTAAGTTGTGGAGCATCCTTGCTGATAAAAAACACCTTCTTATAAAATAATAGAGTACGAACGCAAAACGCTCGTACTCCAATAACTCAAAAAATTATTGCCCTTTTTGCTCAACTGCTGAAGGGGAGAACGAGTGTTCTTCTTCGTTGTGGAAATATACTACCACAACTCACCTCGTTTGTCAAGCATTTTATTTTACAGTCCTGCTTTGTCTGCGATATATTTTCTCGCCTTGACTGCATATTCAAACGGGTTAGCCTTTGCCGGATCTTGCTCAGCCTCTACTACTACCCATCCCTCATAGTCATTGTCTGCCAGAATATCAAATATAGGCTCAAAATCAACATCACCGTCACCGGGAACAGTGAACACGCCGGCACGAACCGCATCCAAGAAAGACATATGATTAGGTACAACCTGATTGTTGTACACATCCATACGGACATCTTTCAGATGAACATGCTTTACTCTGTCCACATACTTTTTCAAAACAGGGACAGGGTCAATACCTGCGAAGGTAAGGTGTCCCGAATCAAACAACAGATACACTAAGTCGGGATCTGTCATTTCCATCAGCTTATCTATCTCCTCCACAGTCTGTACACCGGTGCCCATATGGTGATGAACAGTAAAGTACATACCCTTAGACTTAGCATAAGCACCCATTTCGTTAAAGCCTTTTGTAACGATGTCCCATTGCTCGTCTGTGTAGTAAGGCTTTTCGTCCAGAATAGATTTTGTCAAATCCCCCTGGATAGAATTGCCCTGCTCAGAAGCACCGATAACCTTTGCTCCCAGCTTATGCAACTTATCGCAATGCTTTTTGAACGCCTCAATAGTTTCCTCATAAGGCTTGGAGGTAAGATAAGATGAAAACCACGCATTACAAATCTGCAAACCTCTGATATCCAAATATTTTTTCAGCACATCGGGATCATCGGGATATTTATTACCTATTTCACTACCCTTAAATCCTGCCAGTGCCATCTCGCTGATGCACTGCTCAAATGTGTTTTCTGCACCCAAATCCGGCATATCGTCATTAGTCCAGCCAATAGGTGCAATGGCGAGCTTTACTTTTTTTGAATCAAGCATATTGTTCTCCTAATCAATAATCAAATGTATTCTTAATATGAGCCTGCATATCGTCGTATGCCTCTGCAACTGTCTTGCTCTTAGATACCTCGGCTACGCCTACTCTCCACCAGGACTCAAAACCGGGCGTCATAGTCTTAGGCAACACCTTAATATCAAACAGAACTGCTCTGTCCTGCTTTTTGGCATCTTCCAAAGCTGCTCTCAACTCATCGGATGTACGAATTGTGTAGCTCTTTGCGCCGTAGCCCTCTGCGATTTTTGCAAAATCGGGGTCAATTTCTGCGCCGTCGAGCATACCTGTCTCAGGATTTCTTGCACGGAATATTGTGCCGAACGTATCTGTGCCTTGATTGTTTTGGAGATTTTCGATACAACCCCATCCCATATTATCAAACAGGCACACATTTATCTTCAGTCCCTCCTGCAATGCGGTGTACAACTCGCTGTGGCCCATAAGGAACGAACCGTCGCCGCAGAAGGTGTACACCTCTGCATCGGGCTTAGCCATCTTTGCGCCCAAAGCACCGTTGACCTCATATCCCATATTGGAAAATCCGTATTCCATATGATATGTGCCTCTTGCCTTTGGTCTAAAGAGTCTCTGCATATCGCCGGGCAGTGAGCCTGCCGAGCCTAACGCAATGTCCTCATCATCCATAAATTCATTGATTATACCGAGAGCCAAGGTCTGATTAAGTCCGCCGGGCAGTTCTTTTGTATAATAATCATCAACAATAGTGTCCCACTCTTTTTTAGCATCTGCTATCTCGGTGGTATACTCTGTCTTGTAACCTTCCAAAGACTTTGTGAGTGCACTCAGTGCCTCACGAGCATCTGCCACAATGGCCTCGGCGTCCATTTTGTAGGCATCGAACGGACAAATATTTATGCCCAGCACCTTTCTGTCCTCATTGAACAGCCATTTCGACGAGGTGGTAAAATCAGTAAATCTTGTGCCTACGCCGATAATCAAATCTGCGTCTCTGCCGATAACATTCGCAGCCTTTCCTCCGGTTACGCCGATACCACCCAAATTAAGCGGATGGTTCCACGGAATCATACTCTTGCCTGCCTGTGTTTCGGCAATAGGAATATTGTACTTTTCTGCCAGTTCTTTAAGCTGAGCCTCTGCGCCGGAGTATCTTACACCGCCGCCGCAGATAAGAATAGGCTTTTTAGCGGCTTTAATCATATCTGTAACACGCTTAAGCTGACTGTCGCTGATAGGTCTGCGGTCAATATGCCATACTCTCTTTTGGAGGAAGTGCTCGGGATAGTCATACGCCTCACCTTCTACATCCTGCGGCATAGCAAGACAAACTGCACCGGTATCAGCCGGGTCTGTGAGAACTCTCATGGCATTGATACAAGCTGTCATAAGCTGCTCAGGTCTCAGAATTCGGTCAAAATAGTGACATACTCCCTTAAAAGCATCCGTAACGGTCCTGCCGTAGTTGTCAAAAAATTCTGCCTGCTGCAAAACAGGGTCGGGCTGACGACAAGCAAATGTGTCGCCGGGCAGTACCAAAAGCGGTATTCTGTTTGCTGTCGCACATCCGCAGGCTGTAACCATATTAGTAGCGCCGGGACCTATGGAAGAAACACAGGGAATAATTGCTTTTCTGTCCATCTGCTTAGCATATGCCACTGCGGCGAGTCCCATATTCTGCTCATTTTTGCCTTGATAAAATTTCAGATTATGTCCGCCCTGCTCAAGAGCCTGACCGACGCCGACTACACAGCCGTGACCGAAGATACCGAACATCCCCGACACGAACTTAGACTCAACGCCGTCTACCTCGATATATTGATTGTCCAGGAACTTAACAAGTGCCTGAGACATTGTCAGTCTTTCTCTCTTCATAATCAACCCTCGATTTCCGAAAGCTTAACCGGTCTGTGCTCTGCTACAGAAAGCTTTGCAGCCAATCCGAGACGAAGTGCCTCTAAACCATCGTTTACTGTGGTTTTGGTAGGAACATCATTTTGCACAGCGTTGATGAACTCTGTCATCTCGTCTGTAAAGGACTGCATATATCTCTCAAGGAAGAAGTACAGTGGCTTGTCGCTCATATTTCCGTCGCCGTTAATGTAGGACACGTTTGTAGGTGTATCATTAGCTGCTGATGCCTGACCACCTGAGCCAAACACCTCAAGTCTCTGGTCATAACCATAGCAAGCCTGACGGCAGTTGTCGATAACACCGATTGCACCACTCTTAAACTTAAGTGCAACGAGAGCTGTATCAACATCTCCTGCCTCACCGATAGCCGGATCAACCATAACGGTAGCATTAGCATAAACCTCATCTACCTCACCGCCGATAAAGCGAGCCATATCAAAATCGTGCACTGTCATATCCAAGAAAATTCCGCCGGATACCTTTACATAATCAATGCTCGGCGGCTCGGGGTCTCTGGAAGTAATCTTGATTGTCTGCAAATTACCCAACTTGCCCTCGTTTGCAAGCTCTTTTATGTGAGCAAAGTTATGGTCGTATCTTCTGTTGAATCCGATTTGGAGCTTAACTCCGGCTTTTTCTACAGCGGCGATTACTTTCTTTATTTTAGCTACGGTAAGATCAACCGGCTTTTCGCAAAAGATATGTTTGCCTGCCTCTGCAGCCTCTACTGCAATATCTGCATGAGTATCTGTAGATGAGCAAATCAACACTGCCTTAATCTCCGGATTATTCAATATTTCGTGATAATCCTGATAATAGTTAGGTATGCCCAAATCCTCGGCTACCTTTTTGGCGCCGTCCACATATATATCGGATATAGCCACTATTTCCGCCTGCGGAATGTGGTATGTAATAGATTTTGCGTGTACCTGTCCTATTCTGCCGGCACCGATGATGCCTACCTTCAATTTTTCCATAAATTTTACCTCTCGAGTTTACTAATTCGTACAGCTCCACACTGTACACATCAATACTTATTTTATCATAGCGGACCAATAAATTCAATATAATATACAAATAATTCACATAGAGTATGTATTTTTTTATATACTTTTTAGCGCATCCCCTCAAAAAAAGAACAGCGCCTCCGCACTGTCCTTTTGACTCTATTTTCTTATATAATATACATCTGCCTCATCTGTAGGTCTACCCAAAAAGTCAATTGCATTGCCTGTAACATCAACTGCTGTTGTAGCCGCATTAGCTATTCCTTGTAGGTCAGCTGCATTAACATAAGGCACAAACTGAGGATTTATTATTCCCAAAATCTTTTTTGCATTATATAATCTTGCTCTTTTTGCCGCAGTCACTATATCGGCTATTCCCCACACAAACAATCCACCGCAGGTCATAAATTTCAGCAAGCCCAACAAAACATTTTTTAAATAAAATCGGTCTAACCAAAAGAATGACAGCAGAAGTGCCACTCCCGGATCCTTCAATTTTTTATCTGCCGCTTGCATAAATGTCACATCATCACATTGCTGCAGACTCTGATAAATCAGTTTTTTGCCTGTATCCGAAAATTTGGATTCGTTATCATAATACCATTGTAATTTTGCTTCGTTCATATAATTCTCCTCTTAATAATACAGTGAGCGATAATACATATACTCGTTCATTCTTGCCGACCTTGCTGTATTCATAGCTGTGATATTGCTGTTAACCTTAATTTGACTGACATCTCTTGCCATTCTGTCAGTGTTATTTTCTATATTGCGTACACTCTGATAGGCTTTTTCGGCAATTTCATTACCTCTTACCACCTCATTGTACAGTTCATTCTGATTGGAAATAACTGTATCGAGTTTATCGTTTATTTCGCCTAAAGTAGAAATTATCATGCCCATCTTTTTGTCATACTCATAGGTATCAAACAGTCCACCATGACCATAAATCTCAGTACATCGACCGCTGCACAACCATTGGTACATAGTTGCCACTGCTATCATATTTCTGTACTGGGCAGGCAAAATGTTTTCGCTGTACAACCTGTTCAAATTTTGTTGTGCAGTATTAACCTGTTTTCTCGCCTCGTTCAGCTGCACATTATAATCTGCAATAATCAAATCATTTCGCATTTTTAATTCATTAGAATTTTTCAGTTTTACTTGATTTATAAGTTGATTTTCATCTACCTTTTCTTTTGCAGATTTTCTTCTTATAAACAAAACTACGCCGATAATCACTGCCCACATTCCAAAAGATACACCGTACAGCATCACATTTTGCATAGTTTCCTTGTGTGACGTAGTAGATGCGACCACAGCAAGTGCAATCATACAGCTCAGAACGCACAAAACAATAAACACTCTCACCCCTAAAGGCAAATGTTTTTTCTTCTTTTGGTAGCTCATATTTTTGATACTGTCCTGAACATAGTTTTGCTCGGTATAGTACGAAGTAGAACTGAGCGCTTTTATTCTTCCGCTAAGTTTATACACAAGCTGTTTGCTGGAATATAAATCCGACTCCATAATTGTGGCTAGCCTTAAATAATCACGCATTTGTTTTACAGATGTCATTTTTCTCCTCCTCTTTATAACCATACGGTTATATTTTATTTGATTGTAGCATAATAATGATACTATGTCAATAACCAAATAGTTATACTGACGAGGTGAAAACATGGCATTGTATCGCAGAATACGGGACTTGCGAGAGGACAACGACAAAACCCAAAAGGAGCTCGCTGAGTATCTCGGAATGAAACAGCCCCAATACTATCGCTACGAAACAGGGCAGAGAGACATTCCCACTGACATACTGATAAAGCTGTCTCACTACTACAATGTCAGCATTGACTATCTGCTGGGTGTCAGTGACACAAAAGAAATACGATAAAAGCCTGTGTACCGCACATTCGGCACACAGGCTTATTATTTTATACATATTTTAGTACATCTATTATTTTGTCAATCACCGGTACATCCGGGCGTAGGTTCTTATCCTTAAACCAGCCGTAGTTCATACGGATAGCTTTCATTCCGGCGTCTAACGCGCCCTGAATGTCGTTAATCGGGTGGTCGCCCACATATGTACACTCCTCCGGCTTAAGGCCAAGCTTATCGGCTACATAGATAAAAAGTCTCGGATCGGGCTTGTGTATGCCAACATCTCCGCTGACGGTCACTATATCGCAATAAGGACGCAATCCGCTCTCGTCCATCTTATGATTTTGGAGATAAGACGGTCCGTTGGTGATAACTCCAACGATATAACCCTTTTCTTTAAGCGTTTTCAGCAGAACATAGCTGTCTGCAAAAACTGCATTATGGTCGCCAAAAGTGTTGTCGTAATGCTGAGCCAGCACCTTAGGCGACGGAGCGTCGCTCCAGTGCCACATATCTATAAGCTGTGTGTACCATTTTTCACGGTCAACATAGCCGCCGTTGCCGGTGATACGCATATCGCTCTTTCGTTTTTCTCTTTCGTCCGCAGTTATATCGGGACAAAACTCGTCGAAAAATGCGTCCATATACCCCTCAAAAGCAAGGGTTCTGTCCTGCAAAGTTTCGTCAAAATCAAACAATACCGCTTTTGTCATATATCAACTGCTCCTTTAGCTCGTCTACGGAAGAAAAAATTTTTTCTTCTCTGAGATATTTAACCAATTCTATCCTGACTGTCTTGCCGTACAAGTCACCCGAATAATCAAAAATATGAGTTTCGCAAAGAGGCTCGTCCACTCTCCATGTAGGCCGTATGCCTATATTGGTAAACGCCTTGTACTCCTTTCCTTCCACAAAAGCCCGACTCTCATAAACGCCAAATTTAGGCACAATAAAATTCTCCGGCAAATGCTGATTTATGGTAGGAAATCCGATAGTTCTGCCTCGTTTGTCTCCTCCGACAACCTCGTTTTCAAAGGTAAAATTATACCCAAGCATATCATTAGCCGACTCAATGTCACCTGCCATAACAGCAGATCGGATACGAGTGGAGCTGATAGGTTTTCCGTCATAGTCAACATGCTCCAAAATACGCACCCAAATATCTTTTTCTTCCAAATGCTTACGCAAATCCATAGCGGACCACATGGCATTTTTGCCCATTCTGAAATTAAATCCGCAGAGAACAATGCCGGCACCCAGCCTGCCGATGATAACATTGTCAATAAAATCTATCGGACTTTGATTTTTTATTTCCTCAAAATCGGCGAAAATCGCATTGGGATATCTACGCTCAAATATACTGCGCTGCAACAGCGAAAATCTGTTGTTCACACAATATATTATTACGTCGTCCGCACCGGTAACAACTGTCCTGTGTGCCCTGTGCATTCCGTCAAAGTCGCCCAAAGCTACCGCAATTCGCTTTTTTCCCTTATTCTCCATACTTACGACTTAATCCCTCTTACTCAAAATTCTCGCCACGGTCAGCTGTCCGTCCGTGCATTTGCCGAGTCCCAAAAAGCAGTCGTCGCTGTCATAAACACGATACATCTCGCCATCGGTCAGCTCGCTTTTTACTCTGCCGCAGTCCAGTGCACCGCCATTAAAAAATCTCTTAGACTGTGCCGGTGACACGCTCACTTTTTTGTAGCAATCAAACATTCTGTCAATGTCGATAATAATGTCATCAAAGCCGACTCCGTCGTCCTTTCGCCTTTGGAGCTCGTCCAATGTGACTGCATCATCTAATCCGAAACCCATAGCGCCTGTCCGACGCAAAGAGGTCATAACAGCACCGCAGCCCAGATCCCTGCCTATATCGTCAATCAGTGAACGAATGTATGTGCCTTTAGTACACTCTACATCGATAGTGTATTCTCCGTCTGCAAATGACACAAGCTCAAGTCTTTTTATTTCCACATCGCACGGAATTCGCTCAACCTCAACACCTTTTCGGGCTAACTCATAAAGTCTAACACCGTCAACACTCTTTGCACTGTACATAGGCGGAAGCTGACTTATTTTTCCCCTAAATTTGTTCAGTGCCTTTTCGACATCTTCTCGGCCTGCTGTCACTTCATACTCGGCGGTAATCTCGCCGGTAATATCGAGTGTGTCCGTGGTTTTGCCTAAAACAAAAGTCGCCCGATAGCTTTTATCACTGTCGGGCAAAAAGTTCAAAAATCTTGTGGCACCGCCCAGCATAATCGGCAAAACGCCTGTAGCCATAGGGTCGAGAGTACCTGTGTGACCTGCCTTGCGCTCGCCAACAATGCCTCTGACTTTAGCCACAACGCCGAAAGAGGTAATGTCTTTTCCTTTATTTATACATATAATCCCCGTCATCGACTCAACATTTCCTCACCTTTTTTTACGAGCATCTGTTTAGCCTCCTCTACGCCGCAGTCAAACTTGCAGGCAGATGCCTGTTTATGACCGCCGCCTCCGAAGCAAGCCGCCAAAGCCGATGCGTCCACACTCTCATAGGTGCGTATAGAGCACTTACAAGTGCCGTCGGGCTTTTCTCTGATAGTGAGACCTATCTCTACACCCTCTGTCTGACGGGTGAGAGGTGCAATAGCCTCTGTCTCCTGCTCATTGGAGCCTGTCTTTTTATACATATCCTGAGTAACGGTGATAACGCAAATGCGCTCATTACAAAAGAACTGCATACCCTCTATTGCCATACGCTCAAGTGCGGCATATGTCTTTGTTTTTGTTTCAAACATAATGCGATTGATTTTTCCGTTATCTGCACCTAAGTCGATAAGCTCTGCTGCAGCACGATATGTGTTAGAGGTTGCACTGGAATATCTAAAGCAACCTGTGTCCGTAGTAAGTCCGGTGTACAAGCAGTTTGCAATATTCTTGTCAATATCGACTCCCAGAGCCTTTATTACTTTAAATATAATTTCACAAGCTGCGGCAGCGTCTGCGTTCAGCAAAAGATACTTTGCATAATCAGTGTTAGAGCCGTGGTGGTCTATACACATATCTATTTTACCGCCATAGACATCTTGCAAGGAGCCCAAAAGGTTCTCCGTCGCCACATCCACAGCAACTACATAGTCCTCATCAAAGCTCTGTATATCCAAGTCCTGCATAAGATACGCATATTTCTTTTGGATTTCGTCGGCACAGATTACACGGGCTTTTTTGCCTAATTTGAGCAATGCACGGCACAGTGCACAACCGCATCCTAAGGTATCGCCGTCCGGATGAGCATGAGTCAAAATCAAAATATTGTCTTTTTCTCTCAGTATCTGAGCACATTTTTCAACATTTATCTTCATTGTTTGCCTTTTCTTCTATATCCTTTAGCTTATCAAATAGTTCCATACCTTTTTCGATAGAATTGTCTGCAATAAACTTAAGCTCCGGTGTCTTGCGCAGGCGAAGGGAGGAGCCTAATCTGCCTCTGATAAATCCCGAGGCTGCCTTCAGACCCTTTACGGACTGAACTGTAGCGTCCATTCCCTCTATTGCGCTGACATAAATCTTAGCATAGCTCAAATCGTTGCTGACCTCTACCTTGACTATAGAGAGCATAGAGCTTACTCTCGGGTCCTTGACCTCTCTGAGTATCGCGTTCATCTCTCTCTTAATGTCCTCGGTAATTCTGTCAATACGATAACCTGCCATTACAAATCCTCACAAACTAATCTCTGTATTCCTCTACGACATAAGCCTCAAGAATATCTCCCTGTCTGATATCATCAAAATCTTTGAGAGATATACCGCACTCATAGCCTGAGGATACATCTTTAACCTCGTCCTTAAATCTCTTAAGGTTAGCAATCTCAACATCTGCAATCTGCTTTCCGTTACGAATGACACGAACCTTGCCGTCTCGGCGAATTGTGCCCGAAGTAACCAGCGAGCCTGCAATAGTGCCGGCAGAAGAAATCTTGTACACC
Source organism: uncultured Oscillospiraceae bacterium (assembly GCA_900548085.1). Taxonomy (GTDB): domain Bacteria; phylum Bacillota; class Clostridia; order Oscillospirales; family Acutalibacteraceae; genus Eubacterium_R. The sequence continues at coordinate 20,171 of URJF01000008.1, forward strand.
TCTCTGACCTCAACGGTACCGGTATCGACATCACGATACTTAGGTGCACGCATTCCTCTCATAGCATTCTCTATATCCTCGATTGCATCATAGATAATATCATATGTCTTAATCTCAATGCCTTCACGGTCGGCATTTTCCTTAGCTGTAGGCTCAACACCTACATTAAATCCGACGATAATAGCATTAGATGCGCTTGCGAGCATAACATCACTCTCGCTGACAGTACCTACTGCACCGTGGATAATCTTAACCTTAACCTCGTCATTTTCTATCTTAAGCAGTGACTGCTTTACAGCCTCTACAGAGCCCTGAACATCTGCTTTTACAATGATATTCAGTTCCTTCATCTCGCCGTCCTGGAGAGTATCAAAGAGAGTATCGAGAGTAACCTTCTGGAATGCCTTGAATTCTTCTTCCTTAGCCTCTGCCTTTCTCTGCTCAACAAGCTGACGGGCAAGTTTTTCATCAGATACAGCATTGAACAAGTCACCGCTCATTGGCGCCTGGTCAAGTCCCATAATCTCAACAGGAACAGAAGGACCCGCCTCGTTGATTTTGCGACCTCTGTAGTCTGTCATTGCTCTAACCTTACCTACAGCTGTGCCTGCGATAATAATATCGCCTGAGCGGAGTGTACCGTTCTGTACAAGAAGCGTAGCAATAGGGCCTCTGCCCTTGTCGAGCTTAGCTTCAATAACAACACCCTTAGCCGCACGATTAGGATTAGCCTTAAGCTCACACATTTCTGCCACAAGGAGAATTGTCTCAAGGAGCTTATCTATACCCATTTTTGTCTTAGCCGAAACAGGTACGCAGATTACATCGCCGCCCCATTCTTCCGGAACAAGCTCGTGCTCTGTGAGCTGCTGCATAACTCTCTCCGGGTTTGCGCCCTCTTTATCCATCTTGTTGATAGCTACAATAATCTCTACACCTGCTGCTTTTGCGTGGTTAATAGCCTCGATAGTCTGAGGCATAATACCGTCGTCGGCAGCTACTACGAGCACTGCGATATCTGTGGACATTGCACCTCTTGCACGCATGGCTGTAAAAGCAGCGTGTCCCGGTGTATCAAGGAAAGTAATAACCTGCTTGTCGGGAGTAACTACCTGGTACGCACCGATAGCCTGAGTAATACCGCCTGCCTCTGTAGAAGTAACATCTGTATTGCGGATAGCATCAAGTATAGAGGTCTTGCCGTGGTCAACGTGACCCATAACGCACACTACAGGTGGGCGTGATACAGCATTTTCATCGTTTTCGTCCTCTTCCTCGATAATCTTATCTTCGATAGAAACGACAACCTCTTTTTCTACCTTTGCGCCTAATTCTGTAGCAACAATTTCGGCTGTGTCGTAGTCGATAACCTCATTTACGGTTACCATCATGCCTAGCTTCATAAGAGCTTTGATAACCTCGGTAGCTGTCATACGCAACAACGAAGCAAGCTCACCTACGGAAATTTCTTCCGGAACGGTAATCTTAATCTGTTGCTTCTTTCTCTGCTCTGCAATACGAGCGAGACGCTGACTCTCTGTCTCTTTCTTTGAGCGAGCGTGCATACCCTGCGGCTTTTTCTTTCTGTACTGCTTAGACTTTTGGTTAAGCTTCTGCTTCTTCTGGTAGTCTTGAGTAGTATTAGCCGGTGCAATATCGTCGTATTTTTGGTTATACTTTTCGAGGTCTACATTGTTCACTCTTGTGTCAATGTGACGAGTCTCGCCCTTTGTTCTTGCCTGAGGTGCCTGTGTAGCCTTTTTCTTAGCCTTCTCCTCGGCACGCTTTGCAGCCTGTTCTGCCATCTGAAGTATAGCAGCCTGGCTCTCACGCTTTTTGTTCTTTGAGTCGTTTTTCTTAGCATCGGTCTTTGGCTTCTTAGGAGCATCTTTTTTCTCTTTTACCTTTTTTGTGGCAAAATATGAGTCAAAGTTCTCTACACTGTTCTTTTGGGTAACGAGGTCAAATACCACATTCAGCTCACTGTCTGTAAGCACTGTGTTAGCCTTTTTTGCGGGGCCGTCACAGTATTCGCCCAACAACTCAATCAGTTCTTTATTCTGCTTTCCCAAATCCTTTGCAAGATCCGAGACTTTAATTTTATTTATTACCATACGCATTTTCCTCCTGATTCAGTAACTCGATTATTCTGTTTGCAAAATTAGTATCGTCCACTGCAATCACTCCTGCTCGGTAGCCCAAATCCATATGGATTTCGTCGATTGTTTCCTCCACCTTGCAGCTCACTAAATTGGGGCAATGGCTCTCGCTGGCTCTGTCGAACTCCTCTATCAACCTCGACGATATATCCGAGGCAAATATAATCAACTTAGCCTTGCGGGATTTAAGCGATTTCATCGCCATATCGTGTCCCATTGCCAACTTGCCCGCTCTGCGTGCGAGCCCAAGCATCTGTAGATACTTTTTATTCTGCATTTTTTATTTCTTCTTCCATTTTGGTATATACTTCATCGCTGATTTCTGTACCGAAGGCACGCTCAAATGCTTTTTTCTTTCTTGCCATATTCAGGCAGCCCGGATTTTTGCATACATATGCGCCTCTGCCGGAGGCTTTGCCTGTTAGGTCGAGGCTAACCTCGCCGTCTGGCGATTTCACCACTCGCACAAGAGTGCGCTTGTCGAACATCTCGCCGCAACCGGTGCATTTTCTCAGCGGTATTTTTTTCGCTTTCATAGCAGTCTCCTGTTATTCTTCTTCGCCTTCATAAAATCCCGATTCAGGCTTTATGTCGATTTTCCAAGAGGTGAGCTTTGCAGCAAGTCTTACATTCTGACCCTTGTTGCCGATAGCCAACGAAAGCTGATCGTCAGGCACGGTAGCACGACAAGCCTTTGCATCCTCGTCGAGAATCTCTACGCTTACAACATCTGACGGAGCAAGTGCTGCAGCGACGAACTCCTTAGGATCCTCACTGTACTTAACTATATCAATCTTTTCACCGCCGAGAGCCTCAACAATATTCGATACACGCTGACCTCTCGGACCGATACAAGCACCTACAGGATCGACATCCTCGTCCTTAGAATATACAGCAATCTTAGTACGGGAGCCTGCCTCACGGGATACTGACATAATCTCGATTGTGCCGTCAAAAATCTCCGGAACTTCTGTCTCAAAGAGTCTGCGAACGAGACCCGGGTGAGTACGGGAAATCATAATCTTAGGTCCCTTTGTGCCGTCCTTTACATCCACTACAAAAATCTTTGTGGTGTCGCCCTCGTGGAAGACTTCGCCCGGCACCTGCTCTGATTTTGGAAGAATAGCCTCGTTCTTGCCGATTTCGAGAGTAATATTTCCGGTTACAGGATCAATGCGGGACACCTTAGCAGTGAGGAGCTCCTGATTTTTGCTTTGGAACTCTTGGAGAATCTGTCCTCTCTCTGCCTCTCTGATACCCTGACGGATAACGTGCTTTGCAGTCTGTGCCACAATTCTGCCGAAATCCTTTGTCTTGAGCGGAATGTCGATAGTACCGCCTACCTTTGCGGACTTTCTTATCATCTGCGCCTGCTCGAGAGTCAGGTCGGTGTCGGGATCCTCTATCTCGTCTACTACATTCT
>URJF01000009.1 GCA_900548085.1 uncultured Oscillospiraceae bacterium
CATACCTTGTAGCCCTTCTTCTGATATCCCTCAGGTGGGATAAGCATTGCAAGGTTTGTCTTACCGCAAGCAGATGGGAAAGCAGCGCAGATGTACTTGATTTCGCCATCAGGTCTCTGGAGACCGAGGATGAGCATATGCTCTGCCTGCCAGCCTTCGTTCTTGCCGAGATATGAAGCAATACGGAGAGCAAAGCACTTCTTACCGAGAAGTACATTTCCGCCGTATGCTGAGTTAACGGAGATAATTGTGTTGTCCTCAGGGAACTGACAAATCCATCTCTTTTCAGGGTCAACATCACATTTGCAGTGCATACCACGAACCCAGTCATCGCTGTCGCCGAGACGGTCAAGTACGGACTTGCCTACTCTTGTCATAATGTTCATGTTGAGTACAACATAGATAGAGTCTGTAATCTCGACACCAATCTTAGAGAAAGGTGAGGTAACAGGACCCATTGAGTAAGGGATAATATACATTGTTCTGCCCTGATATGAGCCGGCAGCAATGTCATAAAGCATCTTGTAGCATTCCTGTGGGTCCATCCAATGATTTGTAGGACCTGCATCTTCTTCTTTAGTTGTGCAGATAAGTGTACGAGCCTCAACACGAGCTACGTCGTTCTCTGCTGTTCTGTGAAGGTAGCAGTCGGGAAGAAGCTCGTCATTGAGCTTAATCATTTCGCCGGTCTTTACTGCTTCTGCCTTAAGAGCGTCAATTTGTTCTTTTGAACCGTCGATCCATACAATCTCGGATGGCTTAAGTAATTCTACTTTTTCGTCCAGCCACTTGAGAAGTGTAGGATTCTTTGTGAGTTTAGTTTCCATAAACTATATCTCCTTTTTAAAGATTAACTTGTTGGAGAACAGAGCCAAATTAGCCCTAGTTCATTAGTTTAATTATATCTTTTTTTTGACAAAATTTCAACATATTTCACATAAAATTCACACAAACTATGCAGAATAAATAAAATCCTCAAATGATACCGACAACTAATAGGTTAATTTGTCTATCGGCATGGTGGCATAAGCGTTCAAATCCGATTTTGCCACGTTGTCCGACAGGTATTCGTAGTAGCCTTGCGCACCTATCATCGCCGCATTATCGCCGCAATATTTCAGTTGGGGAACAAAGAGGGACCATTTTTTCTGTCTGCATATCCGTTCTGCCTCTGCTCTCAGCCTTGAATTAGCTGATACTCCGCCGGCTATCACAAGCTTAGTATAACCAAAATTTTCGGCGGCAGACACAAAATTTTTCAAAAGACAATCTACCACAGATTTCTGGAACGATGCCGCCAAGTCGGGAACGCAAATTTTTTCGCCCTTTTGCTCTGCATTGTGCATTATGTTTATTACAGCTGTTTTCAGTCCGCTGAACGAATAATCATATGGTGCATCGTGCACCTTAGGGTGTGGGAAAGCATAAGCGTTTTCATCGCCCTGCTTTGATATTCGGTCTATGCTGACTCCGCCGGGATATTCCAGTTTCATGGTTCTGCCTGCCTTGTCGAGTGCCTCGCCGGCCGCATCGTCACGGGTTTTTCCGATTATTTCAAACTCTGTATATGACTTAACCGCCACAATATGACTGTGACCGCCGCTGACCACCAAGCACAAAAAAGGCGGCTCTATGTCAGAACTTATATAGTTTGATGCTATATGTCCCCGCAGATGATGAACCGGCACAAGAGGCTTATGTGCAGACACGGCAAGTCCCTTAGCAAAGTTGACCCCCACCAAAAGAGAGCCGATAAGTCCCGGAGCGTAAGTAACTGCAACAGCCTCAATGTCATCTATGTCGCAATGAGCGTCAGCCAATGCCTGAGCCACTACTCTGCTGATACATTCTGCATGGCGGCGAGAGGCAATCTCCGGCACTACTCCTCCGTACAGCTTATGCTCCTCCAAAGAGGATGCAATAACATTTGACAAAACGATTCGTCCGTCCTCCACTACTGCTGCGGCAGTCTCGTCGCAGGAGGACTCTATACCTAAAATTTTCATTCTGCTATATCCTCGACACTTTTTATGTGAACAAATTTTTTGTTGTAATCCTTTGCGATTTTTTTCATTCTTGTATCGGTCTTTCCGCCGACCTGTGTTTCACCTATGAGATAATAATTTCCACTCTTGTCCGAAATTGCATAGCCGTTGTCGTATTTTTTGAAATTATCGTCATCGTCATATTCTCCGTCTACGGTATACAGCACCGCATCGTCATACTTAACACTGACAAGTAACGGTTCGCCCGAACCGGCATACTTTGCATAATCATCATAAAATCCTATGTCACTTGTTCCTGCAAAGATAAAAACAGCAACACACACCAAAACAAGAACTATATCCCAGACAACAGAAAAAATCTTTTGAAAAGTTGTTTTTCCCTTAGAAATATCCGTCTCGGCATTAAAGCGTGAATGTAGTTTTTCATCATTGGGAAATATCATTTTGAACAGCTTTTTGCCGAACAAATTATGTACAAACACCGACAAAATTATAGAAGCAAATGCTCCGCCCAAAAGTTGTTCTAATGAAAAAGGAATTTCAACAGAGTCTAATATTATCAAACGCCCTTGCGGCACAAATGCACCGGCAAACACCGCACTCCTAATCGCCCAAATAATAAGCGCCGAAACGACTGCAGAGCATAAGAACAAAATCACATCGAACAAAATCGTTTTGACAAGATAGCTTTTGTCAGTCTTGGATTTTTCTATAGCGGCAGTGTTTTCATATTTATTGCCCTTTTTGAGATATTCCAAAAAACGCTTTTCGTAAATTGTGCCAAGTTTTCCCTTAGAGTCCGCCTTTTCCAGCTTTTTCAGTATTTTTTCGGAGTCTTTTGCATCCGAAATACCGCTGAAATACGGATGGGTAATATCAATATCAAAAATATCCGGCTCATCCTCGGGGGAATAGCTTTTACCGTATGATAGTTTCAAATCCTGCTGTCTGTTTTCTTCCAATCGTTGCATATTGACCGGCTCGGACACTTTCTTAAGGTCATAGTCATACTTCTTAATCAGCTTCAGCAGGTTAAAAATACAACTTTTTACTGCCTTTTCATCCGCAATTTCTAACGCAGTGTAATACTGTATGAAGTCGTCAATATCGAACAAATTAAATACATCATAAATAGTATATTCTCTATCCGTGTCGAACTTAAATACCACATCAAAAAAATTATTCTCAAGCAAAACAGTAGGGCGATAAGTAACAAATGCCTTATATTTGCCGCCGTCTAACTCAGCCGAAATTCTGTAATCATTCTTGGTTGTATCCTCATTAAAACCACAAAAAATGCCGTAAACACCTGATGCCACATATTCCTCCACTGTACTCTTGAACAACGTCACCACTTGCTTTTGGTCAGCACTGAGCTTAAATTTCTTCTCTTTTTTCATGTTTTATCCTCAAAATATTTGGTCATAATCACTGCGTTTTCCGTAGGCGATGTATAAAACTTAGGCCGTACACCCTGGCTGACAAAACCGACCGACTCATACAGCCGTATGGCTGGCAGATTGCTCTCCCTAACCTCTAACGAAATAAACGCCATATCGTTTTTCATTTCTTCAGACAACAAAAGTCTGCCTATGCCCTGTCGCCTGTACTTCGGCAAAACCGCAACATTGGTCACATATCCCTCGGCAGAAAAAATTTGCAGTCCCATATATCCCACAACTTTTTCCCCCGATTTAGCTACGACAAAATGGGAGGTGTCCAATGTCAGCTGTTTTCCCAAATCTGCCACAGACCATGGGTGTGCAAAACAAATCTTTTCTATCTCCGCCACCGCTGAAATGTGTTCCTGCGCCATAGGTTCAATAACAATATCAGTGTGCATCGTACCAAGTCCTGCCTATCTTTCCGTCTGCACGGAGCTTAACTTTCATTTGGCACGCATTTTCCATTTCCTCGGTGACTATAGCCAAAGCCTTGTCCGCCTCGTCATCGGTTGCCTCCACAATAAGCTCATCGTGCACTTGCAAAATCAAACGGGATTTCATATTTTCTTCCGTAAGTCTGCGGTCTACTCTAATCATTGCAATCTTGATTATATCCGCCGCCGTGCCCTGAATAGGCATATTGCGTGCCACCCTCTCGCCAAATGAGCGCAACATATGATTAGAAGAAGAAAGCTCGGGCAAATATCTGCGGCGCTTAAACAAGGTCTCGCTGTAGCCTTTTTCCTTAGCCAAATCTATCATATGCTTCATATAATGGTCTACACCGCTGTAGGTAGCAAGATAATTGTTAATATACTCCTGCGCTTCTTTTCTTGTAACGCCGATATCCTTTGCCAAAGAGAATGCGCCTATACCGTACACTATACCGAAATTAACCGCCTTAGCTCGTGAACGGAGCTTAGGTGTAATCATATCCACCGGCATACCGAACACCTGGGATGCAGTATTGGTGTGAATATCAACCCCGGTGTTGAAAGCGTTTATCATATTTTCGTCATTAGCCAAATCGGACAAAACACGAAGTTCAATTTGACTGTAGTCGGCATCCACAAGTTTTTTGTGCTCGCCTGCCACAAAGAATTTTCGCATTTCTCTGCCCAAATCGGTGCGAATGGGAATGTTTTGCAAATTAGGCTCAAGTGAGCTTATGCGTCCTGTTCTGGTTTCTACCTGGTTAAACGAGGTGTGGATTCTGCCGTCGGGAGCAATCACCTTCAGCAATCCGTCACAATAGGTAGATTTCAGTTTAGTGAGCGAACGGTATTCCAAAATATACTCAATAACAGGATTTTCGTATCTGAGGCTTTCGAGCACATCTGCATTGGTGGAATATCCGCTCTTAGTCTTTTTTTTGCAGGGCAATCCCATATCCTCAAACAGTGCCACGCCCAGCTGCTTAGGTGAATTTATATTGAACTCGTGTCCTACCTGTTGGTAAATAAGCTCTGTCAGCTCGTTAATTCTGCCCGACAGAGATTTTCCAAAGGCCTCAATTCCCTCTTTGTCAACAGAAAATCCGTATATTTCCATCTTTGCCAGCACTCTCGCAAGAGGCAATTCTATATCATCCAGCAGTGCAGTCTGATCTGCCTCCTCCAACAATGCGTCCGTCTTTTTGAACAAAGGCTCAAGGACAGCGGCTAACGAAACATTTTTGTCCTCTCCGCCTAATGAATTTTTATATTCCGGCAGAACAACGCCGTATTCGAGACAAAGATGCTCTATATCATATTTGTTGTCCGACGGCTTGAGCAAATATGCGCTGAGCATAAGGTCTCCGGCAACATTTTTGCACTCAATACCCTCACGGGCTGCAAGGCGGTGCAAATGCTTAGAATTGTAGGTGAATTTTTTGTTATCGCTGCCGAAAAAACTGTGAATAAAGTCTGTAAAGTCCTCCGACTCCGACGGCATAATAACTACCTCGTCGCCAAAACAGAAATACAAATCCGCAATCTCGTTATCAATCACCAAAGGATATACATAAACACTGCTGTCGCCGAACTTTTTCATCAGCTCCGAAAAATCTGTGCAGGTTTCGCAGGTCAGCTCACGAGGCTTTTGTACCTCTTGCGGCTCAACAGTATCATTAGCGTTCAGTCCGAATTTATCGAGCAGTGAGTACAACTCAAGACGAGCAAATTCTCTGGCTGCCGCCTGCTTGTCTCCGCCGGTCACCACATAGGAATTTATATCTGCGTCAATAGGTGCATTTGTCCTTATTTCGCCCAAATCCAAGGAAAGATAAGCATTGCCCTTATCCTTTTCGAGCTTAGCCTTTACGCCGGGCTTAATCTCCAATGAGTCGAGGTTGTCATAAATGTAGTCGAGTGTGCCGTACTTAGATATGAGGTCTATAGCAGTCTTAGGTCCAATGCCTGCAACGCCGGGGATATTGTCCGAGCTGTCGCCCTGCAAGGCCTTAACCTGAATGAGCTGATGAGGAGTAACGCCGTACTCATCCATAATAGTTTTTTCGTCACAGACATCGGTAGATTTTGTACGAGCCAACAAAACCTTTACTCCGTCGTGAGCAAGCTGCAGGGAATCTCTGTCTCCGGTGGCAATATAACACTCATTGCCATTATCACGGCAGGCTTTTGCGAGAGTACCGAGAACGTCATCAGCCTCCCAACCCTCGCACTCAATAGTTTTGATGCCAAACAAATGCAAGATGTTCTTCACCACAGGCATCTGCTGACGGAGCTCATCGGGCATAGCGTGTCTGCCCGCCTTGTATAAATCGTATTTTTTGTGTCTGAAAGTAGGTGCGTGCACATCAAAAGCCACTGTAACGGCATCCGGAGAACACATATCCTCAAACCTTTTCAGCATATTCAAAAAACCATAAACAGCATTGGTATAATCACCGTTTTTTGTGCTGAGCAGCTTTATTCCGTAAAAAGCACGGTTAATAATACTGTTTCCGTCCAAAACAAGCAGTTTCATATTTGCACCTCATAATAAAAATTAACTGATTTATTTTACCACAAAACACATACCATTGCAAATTATATCTTGTTGTGATATTATCATATGGAATAACAAAGAAACAGAGAAATTGTATGGAAATAGGTAATCTCAAATTTGACCACATAGCGTTTTTGGCTCCTATGGCAGGCATAGCGGACAGAGCATTCCGTGAGCTGTGCGTACAGCACGGCGCAGCCTATACCGTAACAGAAATGGTATCGTCAAAAGGGCTGACCATGGGCGACAAAAAAAGTGCTCAGCTATTGACAATCGGCAGTGAGAAGCCTTGCGGTGCGCAAATTTTCGGTGACGATCCCGAGACTATGGCGCAGGCGGCAAAAAAAAGCCTCGCTTTTTCGCCCGAAATTATAGACATAAATATGGGCTGTCCTGCACCTAAGATAGCCTCCAACGGCGGCGGAGCGAGCCTGATGAAAAATCCGCAACTCGCATACGAAATAACAAAAGCGGTAGCAGAGGCCGTGCCTGTGCCCGTAACGGTAAAAATACGCAAGGGTTGGGACAACGACAGTATCAATGCTGTACAAATGGCTGCTCTGGCAGAAAAAGCAGGTGCCGCCGCAGTAACTGTACACGGCAGAACAAAGGAGCAAATGTACAGCGGCAAGGTGGACTACGACATTATAGCCGAGGTAAAAAAAGCGGTGTCTATTCCGGTAATCGGCAACGGCGACATAACTGACGAGCAGTCTGCAACAATGATGATGGAAAAGACTAACTGCGACGCAATAATGATAGGCAGAGGTGCACTGGGCAATCCGTGGATTTTCGGCCGTATCAACGCATATTTTGATGAATGCAGAGTTCTCCCTCCTCCTACCATAACCCAAAAAATGGTGACTATGCTCGGTCATGTCCAAAAAATAATAGAATACAAAGGCGAATACATCGGTATGCGAGAAGCACGACACCACGCAGGATATTATACAAAGGGACTGCGAGGAGGAGCGACTCTCCGCAGAGAAATATGCCAAATGGAACACTTTGAACAACTACAGGAATTAGCATACAAAATAGCAAAGGAGAACGAATAAATGATTCTCAAAAACTGCACATTTTTTAATGAACAATTTGAAAAAGAATTTGGCGATATAAAGATAGAAGACGGCAAAATAGCCGAAATCGGTATATTCGGCCAAGACGGAAAGGATATGTCCGGCAAAATTATTATGCCCGGAATGATAGACATTCACATCCACGGGGGCGGCGGCAGTGATTTTTGTGACGCTACTCCGGAGGCTTTGGACACAATCTCCCGTTATCTCGCAAAGCGAGGCGTAACAGGTTTTTGCGGCACAACAATGACTCTGGACCAAAGCAGCCTAAAAAAAGCCGTAACCAACGCAAACAATTATAAGTCAAAATATTCTAAGCTGCTCGGTGTGAATCTGGAGGGACCATACATAAGTCCGTCAAAGGTAGGCGCCCAAAATCCCGAATTCGTCAGAGCCGGAAGCACCGAAGAATTTGATGAGCTGTACGGAATATATAACAAAATCAAGCTAATTACCATAGCTCCCGAGGCCTTTGACAGCAAAAAATTCATCCAATATGTCAGCAAAAAATGCGTTGTGTCAGTAGGTCATACCTCTGCCAATGCAGAACAGTGCAAGGACGGTATTAAAAACGGAATCAGCCACGCAACTCATCTGTTCAATGCTATGACACCTATGTCTCACAGAGAGGCAGGCGTAGTGGGCACAGCCTTTGACAGCGACATAACCTGTGAACTGATATGCGACACTCATCATATATGCCCTGCCGTACTGCGTAACGCATTCAAAATTCTCGGTGAAGACAGAGCTTGCGTAATCAGCGACTCAATGCGAGGCGCCGGAGTAGGAGTAGGCGAATTTGAGCTTGGCGGTCAGACTGTATTCGTAAAAGAAGGCGACACTGTAGCTCGTCTTGAGGATGGCACAATCGCCGCATCCATCACCAATGTGTATGACGAATTCAAAAATCTCATTTCCATCGGTATAGATGAAAAGACAGCGCTCAAATCCTGCACAATCAATCCTGCGAAAGTTATCGGCGAGGACGACAAAGTCGGCTCTATAGCAAAAGGTAAATGTGCCGACCTAATCGCAGCCGATAAAAATTTGGATATAGTCGAGGTATATGTAGATGGAAAACTCGCTTAACATAGTTCTAATAGAACCCGAAATACCGCAGAACACCGGAAATATTGCACGCACCTGCGCCGCAACCGGAGCAAAACTGCATCTGGTAGGTCCTATGGGATTCACCATAGATGACAAAAAACTCAAGCGTGCCGGTCTGGACTATTGGAACAAGCTGGACATAACCTTTTATGACAGCTCCGAAGAATTTTTCGATAAAAACAAAGGCGGAACATTCTACTATTTTTCCACAAAAGCAGAACAGGCTCACACCGATGTAAAGTATCCCAATCACTGTTACCTCGTGTTCGGCAAGGAGACAAAAGGTCTGCCCGAGGAACTGCTGAAAGCTAATCACGACTATTGTGTCAGACTGCCAATGAGAGGAATCATTCGCAGTTTAAATCTATCCAACGCCGTGGCTGTAGGAACATATGAGGTACTGCGGCAGTGGGGCTATCCACAGCTTTCGCAAAAAGGTCAGCTGCATAACTTAAAATGGTAAATAAAAAAACGGAGGCACTCGTCAATGAGCGTCTCCGTAATTATTTTGTCTGTTAAAATTGAATTGACCAATATGCCGGTGCGGTCTTAAATACATTTATGCTAATCATCATAATCAGCCAATCGAGCACGATAGGAATACCTAAGCCGTAATCAAGTGCAACCACCGTTTTGCGTGGTAGCCTTTTGATTTTAGTCATAAGACCCTCGAAAAAATCACCCATAAGTACAGTAACACCTGCCGCCAAAGCTGTGGTAGTGGGAATACTTGTGTACTGAGTAACATGGAGCGGAATACCGCTGTAGTTCCAAAGCTGAATACCCGAAATTTTTTCAAACATGGTACCTACCACTATCTCGCCGGCAAAAATAAATGCAAATACTATACAAAAATAGTACAATCTTGCCTGCCATCCACTCTTTGCATCTAAACGAGTAGAAAAGAAACGGGGGTTATTGCTGGTGCCTAAGGCAAAATACATTGCCCACATAGCAAAGGTATAGCAAAACAGAAACGGCAAAAGCTGATTCCTGCTATCCAAAATGCCCTTAGAAAAAAAACGAAACAGATTCTCAACACAATATCCGATATGGGCATAAATCAACCCTGCAAGCCATAAATGCACTATGTCGTAGTCGCAAAGTCTGATATGCTGCTCGGAATCACGATAAAAACACTTTTTGTTCATAAATGACTCCCCCGCTCCGTTTTTTGTAAGCTTTTCTATACACTTGTATTATAACGCAAGTGTATCACATTTTATTTATGCAAACATAATGCAAGTGACAAAAAAGCAGCATTTATAGACATTTGTCTAAAACGCCCGCAAGTTCTGTGCTTGCGGGCGTTTTGTTAATCTAACTTTTTGAGATAATTACAAATGAAATCAATAATATCTTCTTTTTTCATTCGAGAAGAAGAAAAGCACATTGTATAATTGCTTGCTCTGCCCCATTTTCCGTCGCCGAAATAATTATAGTACGATGCACGGTCACGGTCTTTTCGCTGAATGAAGCGAGTGGCGTTCTTTTGGCTTACGCCGGGCTCGGTAGCGAGATAGCGCTTTATACGATAATCCATATCTGCACCGATGAACACGCTGATTACATTTATGTCGTCTCGTTCCTCCAAGATTTTATCTGCTCTGCGGCCGACAATAACACAAGAACCTTCGTCAGCGGCCTGCTGAATGACTTTACGCTGAACCTCTATAACCTTTCCCTCATTGACTGCGCTGTCGATAGTGTACGGGTCCATAACCACATTGAACAAAAACGAGGTGGTAGGTTGTTCATCGAACATATCGAATATGCCTTCCTCAACACCCATCTCTCTAGCTTTTTTGCGGAGCTCAACCTTGTCATAATACTTCGCACCGAGCTTGTCTGCAAGGAGCTTTCCTATTTCCTTTCCGCCGGAGCAGAACTCACGACCGATACAAATAACATATTTTTTCATAAATAACACCCTTTCTGCTATTTCAAATCTCTTACGGTAAGTCCCTGCATATCATCGTTCTCAAGATATTCTGTCATTTTCTCAATATTATCGAACGATTTGTACAGGACATCTATCGTCGGTTTAATAAAATCCTTGACAACAGCGTCATTTATTGCCGCTATAAGAGACTCATAATATCCGTCAACATCAAATACTGCAATGGGCTTTCTGTGCTGTCCCAGCTGTTTTAATGTCAGCACCTCAAAAAATTCCTCAAATGTACCTACTCCGCCCGGAGCAATAACAAATCCGTCTGCCAAATCTTCCATAACGCCCTTGCGCTCTCTCATAGTCTCGGTATATGTCATCTCATCACAATGGTAGTCCACATAATCGGACAATTCATCCTTAAAAAAATTAGGTATAACTCCGTGAGTTTTTCCTCCGCCTCGCTTAAATCCTCTTGCAGCGGCACCCATAGCTCCCGTACTGCCGGAGCCGAACACAAGATTATGCCCTCTCTCAGCCAAATACTCGCCCATTTTTTCTACCGCAACAATATACTTATGGTCAATATCCTTTCCGGATGCACCGAATACACAAATATTTATACCTAATCACCGCACTTTCTGTTGTTCTAATATAAAAATACCACTTTTTTCATCGTCAGTAAATATTTTTTGTGAAAACAATTTTAAAAATTTATTTTTTTATTGCAAATAGTCTTTGATAAATATATAATGTTTTTAAGAATGGCAGGAGGATTATATATGGAAATTTTTGAAGCGATAAAAGCACTGGTAAACTACGGTGCCGAACAGCATTTGATAGAAGATGAGGACAGAATATACACAACCAACACAATATGTGCGGCACTGGGATTAGACACCTATGAGGAACCTGAGCATGAGTGTCACGGAGAGCTGTGCGACATTCTCGCATCTATTTTGGACTATGCGGTAAAAAACGGATTGTGCGAGGACAGTGTGGTCTATCGTGACCTGTTTGACACAAAAATAATGGGACTTCTCACTCCGAGGCCGTCTCAGGTAATAAAAGAGTTTAAAGACAGATATGCGAAGTCACCGAAAGAGGCTACAGAATACTACTACCACCTGTCACGCAAGACAGATTACATCAGAGAATACAGAATAAAGAATGATGTAAAATGGGTAACAAAAACACCTTACGGCGATATTGACATAACCATCAATCTCTCCAAGCCCGAAAAGGACCCTAAGGCTATAGCCGCCGCTCTCACAATGAAGCAGAGCGCATATCCAAAGTGTCAGTTGTGTAAAGAAAATGAAGGCTATTGCGGAAGGGTAAACCACCCTGCACGCCAAAACCACAGAATAATCCCTATCGAGCTGGCTGGAACACCGTTCTACCTCCAATATTCACCGTATGTATATTACAATGAGCACTGCATCGTATTCAACGCAGAACATATACCGATGAAAATTGACAGAGCGGCATTCAAAAAGCTGTTTGCATTTGTTGAGCAGTTTCCGCACTACTTTGTAGGCTCTAATGCCGACCTGCCTATCGTAGGCGGCTCAATACTGACACACGAGCATTTTCAGGGCGGCAACTACGAGTTCGCTATGGCAAAGGCACCTGTAGAAACTCCTCTGACATTTGAGGGTTATGAGGATATAGATGCCGGAATAGTAAAGTGGCCTATGAGCGTTATCCGTCTCACCGGCACAGACAGCGAAAAAATGGTAGACCTGTGTGACAAGATATTGACCAAGTGGAGAGGATACACTGATGAGGAAGCATTCATCTATGCCGAAACAGACGGTGTTCCGCACAACACCATCACCCCTATCGCAAGGATGAGAGACGGCAAATTCCAAATTGATTTGGTACTGCGCAACAACATCACCACCGACGAATATCCTCTGGGCGTATATCACCCACATCCCGAATACCATCACATCAAAAAAGAAAATATCGGTCTGATTGAAGTTATGGGACTCGCCGTACTTCCGTCCAGACTTAAGAATGAAATATCACTGCTGACTGACGCAATATCTAACGGAAAGAATGTAGCAGATAATGAAGAAATCGCAAAGCACGCAGAATGGATAGACGAAATCAAGAGCAGACGCTCTCTGACAGTTGAAAACTGCGAAGAAGTGCTCAAAGACGAAATCGGAAAGGTATTCGCTGCTATTCTCGAGCAGTGCGGAGTATTCAGCCGTAACGAAAAAGGAAAGCAACAGTTCATTAAATTTGCCGAAAGCGTGAAATAAATGTACAATTTCCATACTCACACAAAAAGGTGCGGTCACGCAAAAGGTGAGGACGAAGAATATGTCCTCCATGCTATAGAAAACGGCTACACCACTCTGGGATTCAGCGACCACGCACCCTATATATTTCCGGACAAATACGAGAGCACATTCCGTATAAAGAGCACAAAATCAGCCCAGGACTATGCAGACAGCGTCCGTGCGCTCCAAGGTAAATACAACGACCGAATAAAGATAAAATTGGGCTTCGAATTAGAGTACTATCCCGAACTCCACGACGAAGAAATGGAATATCTGTCACAATTCGACTACGACTATCTCATACTCGGTCAGCACTTTACCGACAACGAATATGAGTCCTATGCGAGATATGCAGGTCACCCCACGAACTCTCCCGTAGTACTAGACAAATATATAAGCCAAGTGATTATGGGTGCAAGGACAGGAATGTTTAGTTATGTTGCTCATCCGGGTGTAATCAATTTTACCGGTGACAAAAAAATATACACCAAAAAGATGACTCATTTGGCTGAAAAGCTGAACGAGCTTGACATTCCCGTAGAATTCAACTTTTTAGGTTTTTCCACAGGCAGACACTATCCTAACAGAGATTTTTGGAAAATAGTGTCCGAAGTGGGAAACAAGGTCATAATCGGCTTAGACGCTCACGAGCCCGATGTCTTTGACAACAAAAAAGATTTGCGCAAGGCTCACAGATACCTAAATGAATTTGAAATCGAACCACTCGAAAAATTCGAAATAAAAAAGATAAAATAGGAAAAATATGAATTTTAAGAATTTTGCAAAACAGCCACCGTTAGGCTGGAACAGCTGGGACTGTTTCGGCGCCGCTGTAACGGAGGAACAACTAAAAGCTAATGCCGACTATATGGCTAATTACCTAAAGCCATATGGCTGGGAGTACATCGTTTGTGACATACAGTGGTATGAGCCCAATGCTGTAGACAACGACTACAACAATTTTGCACCGCTGACTATGGACGAATACGGCAGACTTATGCCTGCCGAAAATCGTTTTCCCTCTGCTAAGGACGGAAAGGGATTTGCTCCCATGGCAGAATATGTGCATTCACTTGGGTTGAAATTCGGCATACACATTATGCGTGGTGTACCCCGTCAGGCTGCTGCACAGAATTGCCCTATAAAAGACAGTAAACACACCTGCAGAGAAATTGCCCATCACTTTTCAGTATGCAGTTGGAATACCGATATGTATGGGCTGAAAAACTGCGACGGTGCTCAGGACTACTATAATTCCATAATAGATATGTATGCGTCCTGGGGCGTGGATTTTATAAAATGTGATGACATAGCCGTGACAGAATTCAGAAAATGGGATAACCCATATTCTGCCGACTATGAGATAGAAATGATAAGAAAAGCCATCGACCTCACCGGCAGAAATATTGTACTGTCGCTGTCTCCTGGTCCGGCTATGATAGAGCACAAAGACCACCTGGAAAAGAATGCTAATATGTGGCGACTGACAGGCGACTTTTGGGACAGATGGGACAAGCTGCATGAAATGTTCGACAAATGCGAACAATGGCAGGGCGTAACAAAAAAAGGGACATATCCCGACTGTGATATGCTGCCCGTAGGCAGACTGAGCATAAACGGAACATGCCACGGTGCGCAAGGCAGAATGAGCAATTTCACCACAGATGAGCACTACACCTTGATGACACTGTGGGGAATATTCAAGAGTCCGCTGTTTATAGGCGGTAATTTGCCCGACAATGACGATTTCACACTGTCACTGCTTACTAATGCAGAGTATATGTATATGCAACAAAACAGCTATGGTGCGAAAGAAATTTATCGAAGCGAGCACAACCGAAAAGGTACGGTAATTTGGGCAGCTAACGGTAAGAAATGCAAGTACATAGCTATGTTCAACACCGACACAAAGGAACACAAAATCAAAGCAGATTTGACCTCCGTACTTATGCCGGATACAGAATATTCCGTCAGCGACATATGGGCTGAAAAATCCGTGGGCAAGGTTAAAAACACTTTGTCAGCCGTTGTTGCTCCTCACGGTGCAAGGCTGTTCAAAATTACATTTTAACATTTAACAAACGACAAAAACGGTATTTGTGATTAGCCACAAATACCGTTTTTGGTGTTTTTACAGGCGTAGTATATTTTTACGCTTGTTCCGTATTTTTGGAGTGAATAATGCTCTTAAAGAAATCCACCGCATCGTCGATAGCTTCCTTGCCGATTTCATTAAACGGCTCAAGAACACTGAACACATGCGGAAGTGCCTTTCCGTTATGGTGCGGATAGTCCTTGATTACAGTCTTAATGCCCTTGCTTTTAAACAGCTTGGCTGTCTTATGAGTTTGGGTGTGTGCCATCGAATCACCGCTGCTGGTAATGAG
Organism: uncultured Oscillospiraceae bacterium; assembly: GCA_900548085.1. Classification (GTDB taxonomy): domain Bacteria; phylum Bacillota; class Clostridia; order Oscillospirales; family Acutalibacteraceae; genus Eubacterium_R. The sequence goes on from URJF01000009.1 coordinate 15,204, forward strand.
ATAAGTAGGCGGAACAGGTGCACAATCTACGATTTCGTCCAAATCCATATAGCCGTATGTAGCCTTTTTTCTGTAATCTTTGCCCCACATCAATCTTGTGTAAGGAGCGAGAATTCCGGTTTTCATAAAAGGCACGGGCGAGGTCAAAAGCAGTGCCGAGAAATCGAGTCCCACTTTTCTTACGCCGAATATCTTTTGCAGCTTTTCACTCTTCGAAATAATAGCAGTATAGACGCTGAGCTGACCTCCTGCCGAATCTCCGGTGAGCATAACCGAACTTCTGTCACAGGGATACATACCCATATGACTGTCAATCCAGTCCAATGCAACGGCAATACTCTGCAGCTGCTCAACCACAGTAACATCGGGCACAAGGCGATAGCTTATGCTAAAGACCGTAAAACCTCTGTCAGCCAATGCACGACAGTAGTTTTCGTTAAGGTCCTTTGTGGCATACATCCAGCCGCCTCCGTGAATATCGATAATAACGGGCAAGGATTTGTTTTCTGCACCCTTTGGATAAAAGACATCCAAGTTGTGATAAACATTTCCATCGTCAATATAGGCAATGTCTTTTTTGCACTCAACATCAGGCGGAGTCTGCTTTGCCATTCGCTTGGAATCAGTCACGGCGCAGTTGCACCACATACGCTGCATAAGTCTGACTATCAGCTTTTTTTCGAGTCCGACAGTGGACTTCGATTTGTATTCTGTTTTATCGGAAGTAATCAAACCGCCAACAAACATATTTTTCATATTATCATCACCGACCAAAAACAGTATTATTCAAATGAAACAGGGTTAGTTGTGCTGGGCTCTGTAGGCTCAGTTGTAGGCGCGGCAGTAGTAGTTTGAACCTCGCCGTAAACCTGAATTTCGACCTCTGTACCTACAGCCACTACCTCGCCTGCGGCAGGAGCCATACCGTAGGACGCTTTGACTGTATCTTTAGTGTGAGTACCGTCGTTGTACACCTTTACAGTAGAAACCTTAAAGCCCTTTGCCTCGAGCTGTTTTGTGGCATCATCCACATTCAGTCCGCCAACATCAGGTATAGTTTCCGTCTGTATTCCCTTGCTGACTGTGAGCACAATCTCTGAGCCGGCATCTATCTTTTTACCTGCCTCTACACTCTGCTTAAATATTACGCCTTCCTCGGCGTCGGTAGAATATTCCTGCTGGAATGTAATCTTAAACTGCTTGTTCCAAGCACCGTTTTCCTCGACATCCTTTTGGGTATATCCGTTGTTTATAAAATTCGGAACTTGATACTGAACCATAGTCGCAGCAGAAGTGTTTTTGCCCGAATCCTTATCGATTAAGCCGGAAAACTTGACCACATATACAGCCGCAGCAATAGCTACGCAAATGAGTATAACCAGCACGGTAACTGCAACGCCCGACTTTTTGTTGGCTTTCTTCTGCTCCTCCTTATACTGAACCGCAGTCTTTTGGGGTTGAGCCTGTTTTTTGGGAGCAGGAATGGGCGCCTGAGCCGCCTTTGCTTTAACCGCCGGTGCGGCGTCCAAAAGCTCTCTGAACTCGGACACACTGCGTATTCTCTTTTCAGGATAAATTTGGAGTCCGTTGCCCATAGCCTTAATAACGTGCATAGGGATAGATTCTGCAATGGAATTAGGAATCATTATTTTGTCATTAGCCTCACGGGCAGGTGCCGGAGGAGGATTAGTACCCACAAGTGCTCTGTATATACAAGCACTGAATGAATATATATCGGTAGAATTACAAATCTTGTGACTGTTATCATACTGCTCCAAAGCAGTGTATCCCTCATTAACATTGAACTCGAGAGACGATGAGAACATTGTGGACTCGGTGATGGTAAACGGTGTGAGCCTTACCTTTCCGTCACGGCAGAGCACAAGAGTGTCAGGCGTGATAGAACCGTGAATAATTCCGTTAGTATGCAGCACCTCAATTGTAGTCAGCACGGGCATAAACATCAGGCGTGCATTGTCCCATGTTATATATCCCTCTTTGTTGCGGAGCAGGTACTCACGCAGAGGCACGACATCCATATATTCTATAATCGCATATACTGTGGAATTAGCTTCAAACACATCATAAACAGGCACAACGGCAGAAAGATTCTGCATTTTTTCCAAAGTAGTCCAAAGTCTATAAAACGACTGCTTATATTTTTCAAAATCAGCGGCAAACTTAGGTCTGATATGCACCTCGGTGTTGCCCTCAAGTCTGTTAGTCAAACCCTTTGGGAAAAACTCACGAATAATAATCCGCTTGTCCAGCTGCATATCATAGCCGGAATAGCTGACTGCGTCACTCTCCTGTTTAATTACAGTGCCGACTGCATACTTGCCTTGGAGCACTGTTTTCTGTGGCAAATACATAATATCATTAGGTGTATCATTATCAAAACCGCACTCGCTGCAAACCGAGCCCTCAGTCAATTCTTCAAAGCAATTCATACAGAGACCGTCAATATCTCTCATAGCATACCACTCCATTGTATTTATTAAAAATATAATATCAATATAAATGACGAATGTCAAGGAAGTATCTGTTAATAAAATAAAGAATACTTATTAGGGGACTGTGACTTGATAATCAAATGCATATAATGTATAATTATCTTAGTTTGAATATCTAAAAGGGATGTGGAAATATGAATTTTTCAAAGCTGCCCAACGGAATGTGTGAGGGCTTTGTCGTGCTGAAAAAGTGCGAAGAAAAGAAAACAAAAAACGGAAACGATTTTCTCGATCTTGTAATATCCGACAAGGGAGGAGAGATGCCTGCAAAGCTGTGGGACTATACACCTACAGGAATGTTTGAGCAGGATATGGTAGTAAAAATTCGAGGCACGGTTGAACAGTATAACGGCAAGGACCAATTCAGAGTCTCCCAAATACGACCTGCTGGCGAAAGTGACAACTACAATCTCGCAGATTTGGTTGAGGCCTCCGACATAGGCGGCGAACAACTCTATGCTATGATTATGAAGAGAGTGAACGCTTTCCAAAACGAAGAGCTGAAACAAATAGTAACCAAAATATTGACCGACAAAAAAGGCAAGCTGATTTCCTACCCTGCCGCACTGAGACTGCATCACGCAATGGTGGGAGGACTGCTGTACCACACTATGAGTATAGTCAGAATGGCAGAAGAAATATGCAAGATATATCCCAACGTAAATCGTGACCTGCTGCTGAGCGGAGTTATCCTCCACGATGTAGCAAAAACATGGGAACTTGAGACAGGCAAAACAGGTCTCGCAAAGGGCTACACCATAGAGGGCGAGCTTATAGGTCACCTCGTAAAAGGTGCAATGTATGTAAATGACGCCGCAAAAGAGCTGAATATAGACAGTCCCGTAGTGGCACTTTTGGAGCATATGATACTGTCTCATCACGGCATACCGGACTACGGAGCAGCTGTAAGGCCTAAATTTTTAGAGGCAGAAATACTGTCAGACTTAGACGCATTGGATGCTACCATATATGAAATCAACAGTGCTACCTCAAAGGTAAATCCCGGAGAATTTTCGGATCGTCAATGGGCTTTGGACAACAGAAAGCTGCTCAATCACGGTCTGTCCTCCACAGAACACAAAGTTAATTTTTAGGAGAACAAGCATGGGAATGACAAATTATGTAGAAGAAAAAGCATGGACCGAAATATCTGTCACGGTACCTACTGCCGATATTGATGCCGCTGGGGCAATAGTAAATATGGTAGTACCCTACGGAATATACATCGAGGACTATTCCGCACTCGAGGAAGAAACTATGGAAATAGCCCATATCGACTTGATAGAAGAAGAACTGCTCAAAAAGGACAGAACTCACGGAATTATCCATGTGTATGTAAATCCCGAAGAAAACCCTATGGAATCAGTAGCTTTCATAAGTGAACGACTTGACGCCTGCGGAATAGAAAACGAAATAAAAATTTCCGACTGCAAGGTAGAAGATTGGCAAAATAATTGGAAACAGTACTTTCATCCTATGCCTGTAGGCGAAAAGCTCTTGATTAGACCTATTTGGGAAAATGACTATGACGCCGGTGACAGAAAGGTACTCAACATTGAGCCCGGACTTGCATTCGGCACTGGCTCTCACCCTACCACAAAGCTGTGCCTTGAAACTCTGGAAAAATATGTGACTGACCGCACAGAAGTGCTGGATATCGGCTGCGGCAGCGGAATATTATCCATAGCCTGCCTTTTGCTCGGAGCAAAGAGAGCTTTCGGAGTTGACATAGACTCCCTCGCAGTAAAAACAGCTAAAGAAAATGCAAAAGAAAACGGCTACACCAAACCTGAATTTGATGCAGTCGTGGGCAATTTGTCGGACAAGGTCAGAGGAAAATTCAATCTTGTAGTAGCTAACATTGTTGCAGATATTATTATGGAATTCAACACCCAAGTCGGCGAATTTTTGACCGATGACGGAATATACATTACCGGCGGCATTATCGAAAACAGAGAGGACGAGGTTCTCGCCTCTTTCGGTGCTAACGGATTTGAAGTAATCGAGAGGAGCGAGGATAACGGCTGGCTCGTTTTCGCTCTGAGAAAGGCAAAATAATATGAAACCAAAGAAACTTTTGGCTGTGCTGCTGTCCATACTGCTGATATGCGGTACCGTTCTGGCAGGATGCAGCGCCGGCGGACCTAAATTCGGAAAAATAGATAACACAAAATGGAAGTATAACGAGCTGTCTGACTCATACTATCAGACAGAGTTGGTATATTGCAAAAAGCCTACGGACACAGCTATACAAAGCCTCGCTGTTTTTGTTCCGGCTAAGTATGTCAATCCCGTAGCCAACGGCAACGGAACATATACGCTGACAATAAACGAATACTCAACTATTGACAGCTATGTCCCCTCCACTGCACCCATCATCTTTTCTATAGAAAACTCCGGATACACCAAGGCAACAGCCCCCACCGGCTACATAAACAAATCTGTGGAATATACCCAAAAGGGATATATTTATGTAACAGCCGGATGCAGAGGCGACGATGCCGGAGCACCATGGGGCGTAACAGACCTAAAGGCTGCAATCCGCTATTTGAGATATATCAAGGACGATATTCCCGGCGACACAGAAAAAATTTATGCCACCGGCAAAGGAGGTGCAGGAGGCCTCGCCACAGTGTTAGGCACAAGCGGTGACAGCCCGATGTATGACAAATATCTCAAAAAAATCGGTGCAGTAACAAAAACAAGCGACGCAATATACGGAGTATCCTGCTGGAGCCCCAATACTTCATTCGACACTGCAGACAGTGCATACGAGTGGAATATGGGCGTTACCCGCACAAAAATGAGCAGTGAAGAAAAAGAGATTTCTTCAGCACTGACAGCAGAGTATGCAAAGTACATAAATGCGCTTAAGCTGAAAGACGGCAAAACCGCATTATCCCTAAACGACGACAACAAATCGGGCACATACACCGACTATCTTAAGAGCGTAATTGAGCAGTCGCTAAACAGCTTTTTGAAGAGTACAACATTCCCGTACACTGCTGACAGCATATCAGACGGTGACAGCTCCGACACGACGGAAAAGCAATCCGACTCTCAGTCCACGACTAACAAAAACGGTGCAATAGTTCTGCCGGACCAGCCTCTCGATGAGAACGACAAATCAGTAGCCGGCGACGGAATAATCCGTAACAAATCAGCTTCTGCTCTGGACATAAACGGCACATACAACACTGCCGAGGACTATATCAAAGCCCTCAACAAAAACACAAAGTGGGTGTCATACGATAAAAAGTCAAATACCGCCAAAATTACAAGTGTTGACGATTTTGTAAAACAAATGAAGGGTGTAACAAGAGGCATCGGCGCCTTTGACGCTCTGAACAAAAAACAGGCAGAAAACATTTTGTTCTCTACCGACGGAAAAGGGGCTCATTTTGATTCTATATTGTACAAGGCAGTAAAGAATAACAGCAAGTATGTCGCTGACTTCAAGGCCGATTTAGACAAAAAGGACAGCATAGGCACAACAACCGAACAAAGAGTGGATATGTACAATCCTCTGTACTATATCAGCTCCTACTATGACGGCAACGGAACCTCTAAGGTAGCTAAGCAGTGGCGTATTCGCAGCGGAATATCCCAAGGTGACACAGCTCTGTGTACAGAAGTCAACCTTGCACTCGCCCTAAAAAATACCGGAGCGACTGTAGATTTTGAGGAAAATTGGGGCATAGGCAATGTACTCTATGAGTACGGCGACTCCCCTGCTCTCTCAAATGCGGATTGGATATCACAAAACAAGTAAGTATAAAAAAGCAATGCACTGCTCTAATGAGTATGCATTGCTTTTTTAGTTAATTTTGTTTTCTTACTATTCCGTATTCGCCGATATCGGGACGATAGTACTTGCAGGGTTTGTTCTGCTGCTCCCTAATCATCATTTTGACATACTCATCTTCGTCGAGCTGGAGGTCACAGTAGCAGGTATCATCTTCCTCGTCGTACACATTGTACCAGCAGTTATCACACTGAGATGCCATCAGCTTAACCTGCTTTCGTCATCAACATTATCGTTCACCGACACAGCATCTCTGTCCAGTCTGATAATCGGTATCATAAGTGGCGGCATACCTCCGGACACAGTAATATTGCAAATAATCTGACGCAAAAACGGAAAAATTTGGGCAAATGATTCGGTGTGAATATCAGCCTTTTCGTCATCGTCATCATATGAAAACTCAGCAACCATATCGACCTTAATCTCAAATCCCTGAAGCTCCGAATCAATAACTCTAAAATTAAGCATACCTATACATCTGTTTTCTTCGTCTGCATAGTTTACATTATACTGAAACTTATTTTGGAGCTCCAACTCCGCTCCGTCCTCTACATTGTTTTCAAAAGAAATGGAATTAACCTTATATCCCTGGAGTTCTACCATAATTTACCTCACTTTACAAGTCTGACATTATCTAACTTTATATCCTCAAACTCACTTGATACAGCCTTACCCGAAAATCTGATAAGCTCAAGATTTTCTGTTTCTGCCGCATCTATTGCATGTTTATATTCGTCACAAAGATTTCCCCAATAAGTCTTTGTTTTTTCTATCAAAACATTCTTTGCGTATCTGATGAAAAATGCCGAGTTATCGTACTTTTCCACTCCCCAATCCAGACACGGACGCAGGTCATACAATCCGCAATCCCATTTTGAAGTTTTAGTAAGACAAATGCTGCAATTCTCAAAGGTAATATCCTCTATATAATTATCGGCATTACCATGAATAAGGACTCCGTTTTCGCCCTTTGCGGTAACATTAAAGAAACGGATATTCTTTATTGAGCC
>URJF01000010.1 GCA_900548085.1 uncultured Oscillospiraceae bacterium
GTCCAGCCGAAAATAGGAATCCAAACACCTGCTGCAAGAGGTATTCCGATAATATTGTAAATAAATGCCCAGAACAGATTTTCGTGGATATTTGTCAAAGTTGCACGGCTGAGTCTTATGGCAGCCGAAACATCTGACAGACTGCTGTTCATCAGCACCACATCTGCGGCATCTGCGGCAATATCGGTACCTGTATTTATTGCCATACCTATGTCGGCCCTCGTAAGCGCCGGTGCATCATTTATGCCGTCACCTACCATAGCCACCTTGCCATACTCTGAAAGGCGGCGGATAACGCTCTCCTTTTCGTTAGGCAGAACTCCCGAAATAACGGTATCAACTCCAACCTGTCTGCCGATAGCATCGGCGGTGCGCTTATTATCTCCGGTGAGCATAACGGTCTTTATACCCATATCCCGAAGCTCTTTTATTGCACGCGGGCTATCCTCTTTGATAACATCGGCAACAGCGATAATTCCCAACAGCTTATTATCACGAGCAAAGAACATAGGAGTTTTGCCCTGTTCCGCAAGAGCATTATATTTTTCCGTAACGGCATTGTCAAAATCCACAACACCCGAAACAAAGGCATAACTGCCGCCTATAACGGTTTTGTTATCTATAACACCCTTTAAGCCGTTTCCTGCAAGAATTGAAAATTCTTCTGTTTCTTTGAGAGAAATATTTTTTTGATGTGCGGCATCTGTTATTGCCTTTGCGAGAGGGTGCTCGCTCTTTTTTTCTAAGGCATAGGCAACGCTGAGAAGCTCATCATCGCTGATATTGTCGCAAGGTACAATATTGGTAATCTTAGGCTGACCTAATGTAACTGTGCCGGTCTTATCAACTGCGACGATTTGGGTTTTTCCCGTTGCCTCCAAGGCAGCGGCAGTTTTGAACAAAATGCCGTTCTTTGCGCCCATTCCGTTACCGACCATAACAGCAACGGGTGTAGCCAATCCGAGAGCACAAGGGCAGCTTATAACAAGTACAGATACGCCTCTGCTGAGAGCATATCCGAATTTTTGGCCTACAATAAGCCAAATGACAAAGGTAACCACTGCTATACACATAACCACCGGTACAAACACACCTGACACCTTATCCGCAACCTTTGCGATAGGTGCTTTTGTGGCAGAGGCATCAGACACCATTTTTATTATCTGTGAAAATGTAGTATCCTCGCCTACCCTGACGGCACGGCATTTGATATAGCCGGAGCTGTTGATTGTGGCGGCGGTGACACTGTCACCCTCTGTCTTATCTACCGGAATACTCTCGCCTGTTATGGCTGACTCATCTATCGCTGTCTCGCCGTCAATAATCACCCCGTCGACAGGAATACTCTCGCCGGGTTTGACTGCAAAAATGTCTCCTATCTGCACATTCTCGGTAGGCACTTCTGTTTCTGCACCGTCACGGATAATCGTAGCCGTTTTGGGAGTCATGGACAAAAGTCCTTTCAGTGCGTCGGTAGTCCTGCCCTTTGAATACGACTCAAGAGTTTTGCCTACGGTAATGAGAGTTAAAATCATAGCGGCTGATTCAAAATAAAAGCCGTCCATATAACTCATCACTTTAGCGCTGTCCCCTGCTGTCTGCGCAACAGTCATAGCAAAAAGCGAATATGTGCTGTACAAAAAAGACGCACCGCTGCCGATGGCAATGAGGGTATCCATATTAGGTGATTTGTTAATTAAGCCCTTAAAGCCGCTGATAAAGAATTTTTGGTTAATCACCATAATTATTATGGCAAAAAGCATTTGGGCAAGGCCCATAGCAACATGATTATTGTCCATAAAATGCGGCAACGGCCAGCCCCACATCATATGCCCCATAGAAATATACATCAATGGAATTAAAAATACCACAGATGCCACAAGGCGCTTTATCAGCTTAGGCGTTTCTGTGTCCTTTAGCTCATCGGAATTTGTTGTCTCTTTTTTTGTACCGTCTTTTAGGGAGGCACCATAGCCTGCGGCTGTGACCGCTTTTATTATTTCATCCGGCGACGCAGTACCCTCTACTCCCATAGAATTAGTGAGCAGGCTCACTGCACAAGAGGTTACACCGTCTACGGAATTGACCGCCTTTTCTACTCGGGCAGAACAGGCGGCACAGCTCATACCCATTACATTATACTGAGTCATTAGCAATACCTCATTTCATTAGCTTTTGCAATGTCCTCAACAAATCGTCAACAGTATCTTCCTTGCCTGCTTTTATATCATCTGTGACACAGGTCTTTATGTGATTGGAGAGCAACTCTTTGTTAAAAGCATTAAGAGCTGCATTAGCCGCTGCAACCTGGTTGATAATATCGGTACAATAAGCATTCTCCTGGAGCATACGCTTTATACCTCTGATTTGGCCTTCAATACGATTCAATCTGTTAAGCAAAGCCTTATATTCTTCCTCGCTGCGCTGCTTGGTTTTGTGGCAGCAACAACACTCTGTCTTTTCTTTATTTTCCATTGGATATACCCCCTATCCGTATTTCATTATATACGGATAGGGGGTATATGTCAAGGGATAAAAAAATAAACAGATGATAAGTACCATCTGTTTATTCTATCTCGTTACTTATGCCTGAGCGGGTGCGCCTACAGGACAAACGCCTTCGCAAGCGCCGCATTCGATACAAGTATCAGCATCAATAACATACTTGTTGTCGCCCTCGGAAATAGCACCTACAGGACATTCTGCTGCGCAAGCACCGCAAGCGATGCAATCGTCAGAAATAGCGTATGCCATAACATATACCTCCCTAATAAATTCCAAATACTATGTAATCAAGGCTCCGAATGAACTAAATTCGGTATTCCTTATTAACTCTAATATAACAAACGACAGTACAAAAATCAAGTCCTTTTTGCTATACAATATTTTCCTGATTGTTTAGCGACGTGGCTTTTTTACTACTCGTACTTCGTTTCTGTTAGCCACAACAGGTGCTCCGTCCGGATTGCTGTCAAGCTGAATTTTAAGCTTGCCCGTAAGCACAGCGCTGTCAATCACGATGCCTCTGCCATCACGGCAATCAACTATGCTGCCCTTTGGCGGAGTAATCTTGATGAGATGCTCATAAGAATTTTGTTCGTACTGAAGGCAGCACATAAGTCTGCCGCAGGTTCCGCTGATTTTGCCGGGATTAAGCGACATGCCCTGGTCCTTAGCCATCTTGATGGCAACAGAATGAAAATCGTTGAGAAATGTGGAACAGCAAAACGGTCTGCCGCAGATACCGAGACCGCCCAAGAGCTTAGCCTCATCTCTGACACCAATCTGTCTCAGCTCAATACGAGTGTGGAAAGTAGATGCAAGATCTCTGACCAACTCTCTGAAATCCACTCTGCCGTCCGCAGTGTAGAAAAACAGGATTTTTGAACCGTCAAAGGTATAAACAACCTCGGTCAATTTCATATCGAGCTTATGCTTTTCTATCTTTTCGAGGCAAATGGAATAGGCTTCTTTTTCTTTTTGCTTATTTTCTTCTATCTTTTTGAAATCCGAATCATTGGCGAGTCGATTGACCGGTCTGAGCGGTCTCGGAACATCATCATCGGGAATTTCTTTTATATCATCAACTGCGGTACCGTTTTCTGTACCCTGAGCGGTAGTAACGATAACAGTATCGCCCTTATGTACGTCAATGTCACCGGGGTCAAAATAATATGATTTACCCGCTTCTTTAAAACGGACACTAACAATTCTTGTCATATAAAGTCCTCTCTATCTACCTACAGCTCTTCTGAAGTTGTAGCAAATTTTTGTTATCAATATTGCGTTATTTCCGTTCTTTGCGGCAAGCAGACGCAAATTATCGGAAGAATTTATCAAGCTGATAAGCTTCATTTTGTTCAATCTGGAGGCAAGCATTTTTACGCTGTCGGTCATACCGGACAATGCAGCACTGCCGTCAGAATAAACAAGTGCATCTCTGAACACGGTTTTGAGCAATTCCAATGTGGAGAGCATAGCATTTCTGTCGCCTCTGAACACACTGCACGCTTTGAGCAGTTCATACTCATTGTCGGCTAACAAAGCAGAGCAAATGCTCTCGGCATAGCCGCTGATTTCGCCAAGTTTGCCATCCTCGACACTCTCTAACATTTTGCCGATATTGCCGTCAAACACATCCGCAAGGTGTCTGACTGCCGACTCGTCCGCATTCTCGGTATGCTCACAGACATACTGTGTGGCAAGAGAACGCTCAACACCCTCTAAGGTGAATGTAACACAGCGAGACAAAACAGTAGGCAGCAAAGCCGCTTTATTGGTAACCGTCAGTATAAAGATAACATATGACGGCGGCTCCTCAAGTATCTTGAGCAAAGCATTCTGTGCCGACGCATTCATTCCCTGGCAGTTGCCTAAAATATAAATCTTATAGTCCGCCTCATTAGGACTGACATACACATCGTCAATAATATCTCTGATTTGCTTAACCTTAAAAGATTGGGGTGCACCGGAGGCACTGTATTCGTACACATCCGGATGGACTCCGTGGAGCATCTTGTTGCACTGAGCACAGCTGCGACAAGGCGGGTCATCACTGCGGCACAGCAAATTAAGTGCAATCTCACGAGCGAAAGTGCGCTTGCCGAGTCCCTCCTCGCCTTCAATAATGATGGCGTGAGGAAGTCTGCCGCTTTCTGCCTGATATGTAATCAACTGTTTAACTTTTTCGTTACCGACAAAATCAGAAAAACGCATACTAAAACTTTTTGAAATCCTCTACATTTATTACAAATGCCACAGCGCCGTTTTCTTCTACATCCACTGCCTGATTGAGCAGAGAGCCGTCTACGGTGCTGGTTACACCGGCGGTTTTGATTGTGCGCTTTGTGACATTATTTTTTATCAGATCAAACAAAGGCTGTACCATATCCTCTTCGCAACAAATGAGAAGAGCTGTATGGCCGTCCACCAAAAACTGACCATGCGTAGATATTTTTGTAGCAAAATATCCTGCCTGTGCAACAGAAGCCATAACATTTTCATTATCCTTGTTGGACACTATAGCAATTACAAGTTTCATAATATCAAAACCTTTCAAAAGTACATTTATCTGACTGTAATTATACTTAAAAAAAGCGTATCCAACAATATATATCGTCCAAAATTTACAATTTGGAAATATTTATAATACAATCAGTAATATTTACATAATTTCGGCAAGTGCAACTATAACGGGCATAGTTATCACACCGAGCACACTGCTCTGTCCCACAAGCTCCGAGGACAAAGCGGTATCGTTATCATACTTGGCAGCGTACATGGCGGTATTGGTAGCGACCGGTGCAGACGCCGAAACCGTGAGAGCTGTCAACATATTCCCTCTGATACCGATGAGCCTAAACGCAAGCAGCATGGTAAGGGGAATAAAAATCAGTCTGATGAAAGAGACAAAATACACCTCTTTCTTCAAGAACAAATTTTTGAAATTGCAGTTTGCAAAAAATGTGCCGAACAAAATCATAGCTAACGGTGAATTACAGGCAGCGATGCGAGTCATAGTCTCGCTGACAAAGAACGGAAGCTTAGGCTGAAGCAAAAACAGCGGAATACCGATAATAACACTGATTGAGCCGGGATTGAAAATAATATGCTTTATGTTAATCTCGGCGGTCTTGCCTGAAATTTGGCGAATACCGTAAGTAAACGCAAGAATATTGAACACCGCCACATAGCAAGAGGAATAGAATACTCCCTCCTCACCCACAACGCTCTGCGCAAGAGGCAGTGCAAGAAATGCGGCATTGGAAAAAGTCATAGCATAATGATAAATTCCCTGTTCACAGAGGCTGCGCTTTTTGAAAGTGACTGCACTTACGGCAATGCCGAGCAAATGAGTGAGAAGCGCTAATGCAAAGGCGACAAGCAAGCCTCTTATATGCTCCGGAGTTCGCTCCATAGAGACAAATGACTTTATTATCGCAACAGGCAAAATCATATTGAACACAAGGTCAATCAGCTTTTTTCCATCAGACTGTCTGAATATCTTGGTTTTATCGGCAACAAAGCCTACAGCGGCAATAAGATACAGAACGAGCACCTGAACCGCTACAATTTTCAAATTAGAAACAAAATCTACAAACAAATTTACACCTATATCAAGTCGTTGGAATGGGCAATAATATTTTTTTCGAAGAAATACAAAAATACACCTATGCCTAAAAGGGTAATACTGAGCATTCCGTCCTCTGAACCGAGCGCTGCCTGTTTTGCCATAAGGAGCATAATTTGGTCAAAAAAGAACAGGATAGCTGTATAAAAAGAACATCTGAAAGTGAATACGGACAGAGGCATAGCCTCTTTTTCGTTAGATACCTCCGTAGCAAAGCAATAGAAGGCACACAAAACAGAAATGAGAACTATGTATTTAAGTATCACAGCCAAATCGCTGCCCAACTGAACAGGCAGTGTAAGAACGCCCAAAATCTTAGACACGGACCAAAGTATAGGCACAATGTGAATGATTTTCAGCTTTTTAAAATCATATGTTGCCGACGAAAAAGACAGATAAATCATAATAAAATAAAAACTGCAGAGCAGAGCACACACGCCGCCGCAAATCATGGGAACAACCACAGCGAGAGTGTACTTTTTTATTCCATCGTCAGCCATCATAAACAGTCGTACCGCCGTGTAGACAAAATCCGTAAAAAATCCTGCCGAGCAAAGCAGTGCCAACAAATTAAGGTGAAAACCGTTTTTGTACTCAAAGGCACAACCAAAGGTTTTTGTGCCAAAGGTATCCTTAGCAAGCAAGATAATGCCTGCCGCAACCGACAAATAATAGAGAACCGTAGATGTTCCGCCGATATGTCCGCTGATAATCATAAACAACCTTAGCGCTACGGCAACAAAAAAAGTCAGCAAAGCAAAAAATGAATAACCCCTCTTTGCCATTTTTTCCTCCGAATGTTATCTGTCTTGGATAGGTGCGTACTTTCTCGGTTTTGCAACACTCTTATATGCAGGACGCATAATACGATTGCTGGTAGTAAGCTCCTCAAGTCTGTGAGCACACCAGCCGGCAATACGAGCAGTAGCAAACAGTGGTGTATACAAGTCCTCGGGAACGCCCAAAACCTGATAAACAAGCCCACTGTACAGGTCAACATTGGCACACATAGGCTTGTCGTCTTCTTTGATTTCGGCAAATACCTGCGGAGTGAGTCTCTCGATAGCCTCAAGAGTTTTAAACTCTTTTTCGAATCCATGCTCATAAGCAAGTTTTCTTGCGCTGTCCTTAAGTATAACGGCACGAGGATCGGACAATGTATATACGGCATGGCCCATACCATAAATAAGTCCGCTGCCGTCGCCTGCCTCTTTGCGCAAAATCTTGGAAAGCATATCTTTCATTTGGTCATCATCGGTAGAGTCGGCACAATTCTCCATAATGTAATGCATCTGATTTGCGACTCTGATGTTTGCACCGCCGTGGCGGGGTCCCTTCAGTGAGCCTAAACCTGCGGTGATGGCAGAATAGGTATCTGTACCCGAAGATGTAAGAACACGGGTGGAGAAGGTAGAGTTATTACCGCCGCCGTGGTCTGCGTGGAGCATAAGACAAATATCAAGGAGCTTTGCTTCCTCCTGAGTATACTGCTTGTCGGAACGAATCTGACGAAGAATGTATTCTGCTGTGGAAAGCTCCTTTTTGATAGGATGGAGATACATTGTCTTGTTATAAAAAGCTCTGCGTTTTACCTGGTATGCCGAGTTCATAATAGTTGGAAACTGGGCAATAAGCTGCAAGGACTGTCTCAGCACATTGGGGATGGAAATATCATCGGGATTTTCGTCAAAGGAATAAAGGTTCATAACACAACGAGCCATTTTGTTCATAATATCCTTAGACGGATGCTTCATAATATTGTCCTCAATGAACTCATCGGGCAGTGAACGGCACTCGCCGAACACCTCGCTAATGGCATTAAGCTGAGACATAGTAGGGAGCGAGCCGAATATCAAAAGCCACGCTACCTCCTCAAAGCCAAAGCAGCCGGAATCGCCGCTGTTCTTTACAATATCTCTAATATCGTATCCACGGTAGGACAGTTTGCCCTCCTTAGGGATACGCTCACCGTCGAGAATGTAGTAGCCCTCTACGGAACAAATGCGAGTAAGTCCTGCCATAACGCCGGTACCGTCCTCGTTACGCAAACCTCTCTTAACATGATATCTCTCAAAATCGTGAGGATTTATTTTATTATTTTTTCCAAGCTCTCCGCACAATCTGGAAAGAGCGTCCATCGAAATAGGTGAAATGTAGCTGGATGGCATATTACGCGCCCCTTTCTGCATATTATCAAGTGGAGTAAAACTCCGTAAATATATACTATTAGAAGTATTATTATACTAAAATAATTATACAAAGTCAAGGAGAGCAAAATGAAGAAGGCTTTGATTATCTTTGCAATACTGTTTATTATGACGCTGCTGATACCAATGCTGTCGCTGACCGGAATAGGAGCAAAAAAAGAAAAGAAATCAACAGACAATCAACTTGTAACTATATTTGAGAGCAGAGCAAACATCAGCTGCGCAGAGAATTATCATTTATTTTCGTCAGACGAGCCCTAACATTAAAATTCGGTATCACCTTTTTTATGTTATCGGACGGGGATTTTTTATAATACTCATACACTGCGCTGTTGGATTTTGCAAGATATTTTCCTACTACAAAAGGATCAGTACCTGCCTGAGAACAAGTCTCGAAGGCGGACAAGCACTGCTCCTTGGCCTTTGAGCCGACAGATTTTTCTATCTCGGCAATACTCTTGTCATTCACTCTGACGGTTATACCCTTTTCCACATCATTAAGGACAACATTTAAGGTAATGTCACAATTAAAATAAATCTTATTTCCGTCTACGGTAACTGATTTTTTTACATTATCTTTAGTTATCTGAACGCCGACGATACCTAAGGAGTTGTTTTTTACGGTCATGGTGCCGCTTTTAATTTCTCCGTTTAGCAAATTAAAGCCAAAGGTTTGGTATGGGGTAAGGGTAAGTGCATATTTTTCATCCGAAAAGACGGCAACGCCGCAGCAATAAACGCTGTCCCCTTTTTCATTCAATACAGGCAGAAAGAAGTCGGAGGTCTCGTCGCTGTATAAATCCAATACATCATTTACCGTAACGAACACACCGTTGCCGTTTTCGGCAGAAATATCTATAAGGTCATAGATATTTTTTGCCGGAACACGAGCATTTCTTTCACTGTTTTTTATGATTGAGGCACCACTGTTTGAGGCTAAAGCAAGATACACATCCGGGCGACTGTCAACACTGCGCAGCATATAGTCCATGCCCTTTGACACGCCGGATTTGGCATAATCCATACCTATCACAATAACCTTGTTTTGACCGAAGAAAACGGCACGGGATAGGTTTTTGGACACCGAGCTGATTGCCTCGCTGATATTGACACTCTCACCGGTGGCAGTGGCAGTAATGTTTTTTGCCAACGTATCTGTACCGCCGGTACTTTTAGCTAAATTAAGATACTGGAGTGTGACGGAAACATTCTTCTCTGTCATATCCACGGCGAGTCCCTGAACCACAGTCAAGTCACTAAGATTTTTGTTACCTCCCGAGCCTGCAATCAGAACGCCTGCAAGCACAAAAACAAACAATAATTTAATTGCTTTTTGCATCATCACACCTCCTGCCGAAAAAAAGGTAAACAAGCGGAAATACAGCTGCAAACAGTACAAAAGCAATCATACAGAACGGCTTTTCTTTTTCGACGGAAAAATGCTGAAAAGTATAGGGAACACCTAAAGAAATCGCTACGGAAATCACGGTAAGCAGAGCTGTATTGCGCCTATAATTTTTTGCACCGATGCTGTCGGCAGCGGCAGAAATAAGCACAGCTCCCTTTAGAATAAGAGCCAAAATCCAAAAAGAAGCATGAACAATATCAAGTCGAGTCATACTGCCGACAGACGCCATCTGAAACAAGGTGAAAATCGGATATGACTGCAAATCAGCACCGCTGCCCATAACGCCTACGCAAAAAGAAATAAGCAATGCAATACTGACAAAAGCAGCAGTCATACCTAAAAAATAAGCCTTTTTGATTTTTCCGTTAGTTTTTTTGCCTAAGAACAAAAGAAGGACAGGCTCAACGGAATTGGAGGTGAATACGGCAGTGCTGTACAAGAGATTATTTGTTTCATTACGCACAATGGGATAAAAATTTATGAAGTGAAAATTCTTAATATTAAACGATGTAACACTCAGCACCGCAATCAAAATCAAAATGCCGCTGAAAAGGGAAAATCTTCCGAGAGCCTCGATGCCCATAGAGGCGCAATATGCCACTGCGGCAGACACCAAAACAACAAAAACAGCGGAACTGATATTGTTATTCATTCGGGATGAAGCAAAATATGAAAAGCGACTGATATTAAGCGAAGCAAAACACACGAAAAAGGCTGAATAAAGCCATTTCAGATACTTATTGTCCAAAGGATTTTTGCCGCATTTCACACAAAAATACGCAGGAAGAGACACCAAAAGAGTAACAGCACCGGCTATGATAATAGCGAACACAAGGTCTGTGCTTATCTTGCCTGCCGACACACTCTGTGCATAGGTAAGTGATACGACGAATCTCGAAATAAAGACAATAAACCAAAGAGAATAGGGAGGAATCATACCTCGTTTAGGACTGATTTTCGTCAACAGCAGCACCCTCCAACTTGTTTACTCTAACCTTACGACGAGCAAGCTTTTTCCAGCTGTCTCTAATAAGCGAATCTTTCAGCGAACCGACGGTCGGCGGCGACAGCGGAGCGGAATAAGGAACGCCGTAAGGATTTACGGCACATATATTGACAAACAGCATTGCCGCACCGAGCATAATGCCGTATATCCCCATAGTTCCGCCTATAATAATAAACACTATACGCAAAACCGCTATGCTTTCATACAGCGGATATACAACATAGGAGGCAATGGCTGTAACCGCCACCACCACGAGCATAGGTGCGCCGATGATACCTGCCGAAACGGTCGCATCGCCTATAACTATGGCACCGATGATAGACACTGCGTGTCCTATCGATGCAGGCAGACGCAGACCCGCCTCTCTCATTATTTCGTACAGAATATGAATCATAACGGCCTCAAGCATCAGCGGAAAGGGTGTGGTAGCCTCACTTGTGGCAACAACATAGAGCATAGTTGTGGGGATAAGTTCCTGATTAAATGTGCCCACAGCAACATAAAGTCCCGGCAAAAACACAGACAATATGAAGCTAAAATACTTCAACCCTCGCATAAACGAGGCATAAAACGGCGGATTATCATAATCGTCGAGAGCAGAAAAATTATCCGAAAAAAGATAAGGCGTGTACATCACAAAAGGTGTGCCCTCCACCATTATTGCAACTCTGCCCTCAAGCAATTTTGACGCAAGGACATCGGGACGCTCGGTATTACCCACTGCCGAAAAAGGTGACTTTACATTAGAATTAAGGAACGTCTCAAGAACGCCATAGTCAAGGACTGTGTTTAAATCTGCATTTTCGAGACGGTGTTGAATTTCTTTTACAAGGCTTTTATCAACACGGTTGTCTATATATGCAAGCACCACCGGAGTGGCGGCGGCATTGCCGAGTTTGAGCTGTTTTGTCTTTAGGTGATGAGTTTTTAGGCGTTTTCGCAATAGTGCTTTGTTATCGTTTAATGCCTCAATAAAGCACTCTTTTGCGCCCTTTACCATAGCCTCATTTTCGGGCTGAGAGGTACTGCGCTTGTTCCATCCCTGAATACCTAACGCCAGCGCCTTTGGGCACCCATCTAGGATAAACACGGCAAATCCGCTCATAAGATAATAGTAGCAATCGTCAAAGGTGCAAGCCTCTTTTAATTCTACCGAGCCGACGACGGCATTTTTGATTTTTTCAAAATGGTCATCGGGATTGTCAAAATCAATGTCGTGAGACAAAATAGGAGCAGTCACCATTTGGGAAAGCTGGAGGGAGTCAACCAATCCGTCCATTACGCAAAAAAAGGCCTCTGTGCCGTTTACAATGGCAGGACGAAGCAAAAAATCTGAGCAATCCAAAAAATCCTGTTCAAAAATATCTCTGTTGAGTTTTATATCACAAAGCAAATTATTCACAACATCACCAAGTTTATTATTTTAAGCCGACGGTATATTATTCAGAGAAATATGCAAAATAACAATGGTGATATTATGACGATAATCCTAATAAGGTCGATAATAATTTATATTTTTGTAGTGGCGGCAGTGCGAATAATGGGAAAGCGGCAGATAGGCGAGCTAAAGCCTCACGAGCTTGTGATAACAATACTGATAAGTGCAGTGGCTACCGTTCCGCTGGAGGACACGGGAATGCCTCTGGCAAATTCGCTTATTCCTATATCAATATTCATCTGCTTTGAGATAATACAGTCGGTAGTGTCGATAAAATCGCTGAAATTTCGCAATCTGTTTCAGGGCAAGCCCATATTCATAATCAAGGACGGCGTACTTCAACAAGAGGAAATGGAGCAACTGAGATTCACAACCGACGACATAGTGGACGCAGTGAGGCAGCAAGGTGTATTCGACATATCCCAAGTAGAAAATGCAATAGTGGAGACCAACGGAAATCTGTCAGTACAAACTAAAGCAGAATACTCCCCTATCACGCCTAAGAATATGGGGATAAAAGTAAAAAAGGCGCAGGTACCTATCACTGTAGTTATGGACTCTAAACCTGTAACGGAATATTTTGGCGACACAAAGCTGAGTGACAGCGAAATTGAAGTTTTTGTACGCTCAACAGAATACAAATTGGAAGATATTCTGCTGATGAATGTATCGGCAGACGGTAATATCTATGTAATAAGAAAGGATAAAAAATGAAACGGATATGGATAGCGGCGGTATTATTAGTAATTTTGGCAGGGCTTTGCACGGCAGAGCAATACTACACAAAAAGTGCACACGACAGCATAGTACAAATGGCAACTGAGGCTAAAAGTGACAAAAAAGAAATAAATGCGCTGAAACTGTATTGGCGGGCACACAATGATACGCTGTATGCAATGTCAAACCACGATGCACTGGACGGACTTGCGGCGGCGATAGAGGCACTTGACCCGGAAAGTGATGATTTTGAGGAACAGCTAAATGAAATAATAGCTATGACAAAGGTCTATTACGAAAATCAACGGATCACATTTTCAAATATTCTTTGATTTTTGGCATAGTCTGTGATAGTATCATATATAATGATACTAAATCGGAGATGAGAATGTGACTAAGCTACTGATAAAAACTGTAAAAGCCAAAGCCGGCAGTATGGAATACAGCGAAAAATCGGGCATACTCAGCGGCAAGGTGGGCATAGTATGCAATCTTATACTCGTAATAATTAAACTGCTGACAGGCAGTATCACCGGGTCGGTATCCGTAACGGCAGACGCAATGAACAACCTGTCGGATTGTGCCTCTAACATAGTGACCATAGCCGGCTCAAAGCTCAGTGCAAAGCCAAGAGATAAAGAGCACCCTTTCGGTCACGGACGGCTGGTGTATATTTCAGCGCTGGTAGTATCAGCCATTATATTCCTAATGGGTTTTGAGTTGGCAAAAACCTCTGTAGGAAAAATTATTCACCCGTCGGAAGTCAAGCTCAGTCTGCTGTCAACAGTAATACTGATTATTTCTGTCTGCATAAAACTGTGGATGGCATATTTTAACAACAGACTGTATAAGGTCAGCAACAACATAAACCTAAAAGCAGTAGGCACAGACAGTCTGAACGACTGCATAGCCACAGGGGCGACAATGCTGTCGCTGATTATCTCGCATTTCACAAAATTTTATCGAATCGACGGTATAATCGGCTTATGCGTCGCAGGAATAGTATTTTGGTCAGGTGTGGATATGGTGAGAGACATACTCGGTCCACTCTTAGGTCAGCCGCCGTCTAAGCAATTAGTGAATGAAATCGAAAGTATAATTATGGAAGAAGACACAATAAAGGGTGTTCACGACCTGATAGTCCACGACTACGGTCCGGGACGAAAAATTGCCTCGGCTCATGCAGAGGTGCCCAGTGACGGAAACATAATCACTGTTCACGACGCTATCGACAGAGCAGAAAGCAATGTGGAAAAGCGATTGGGTATAACCATGTGCATACATATGGATCCCATATATACAAATGATATACAATACGAAAAATACAAAGCCGATGCAGAAAGAATTATAAAAAAATATAACAAAAAATATTCTTGTCACGACTTTAGAGTAATAGATTGCGACGGAAAAATACAGCTCATATTTGACCTAGTCATTCCATTTGAAGAAAAAGAAAGCTCCGACAGAATACTGAAAGAACTACTGGAATTGTTTGAGGTCTACGACAGCAATGTAAGGCCGAACATAAAAATAGAACATTCCTACACATAAGCACAAAAAGACCTTTTGCTAAAACAGCAAAAGGTCTTTTTTATAATATTTAATTATTCTTTTTGGTAATCTTGGCGTACTTGTCTATGCGTTTCATATCGTCGTGGGATATGGGTGGCTTATTGAGTGCATCAAGATTTTCTAAAAGCTGAGTTTTGTTCCTTGCACCGACAAGAACCGAAGTCACACCTTTTTGGAGCAGCCACTGAATAGCCATCTGCGACAGTGTTTCATCTCGGCTTTGAGAAATATCATAGAGAGCCTTAATGTACTCAAGTTGGCTGTCATTGAGTCCGATACTTTTACAATAATCCTCCCTGCCATACAGTCGGGAATTCTTCGGCACTCCGTTGCGGAACTTATCGGACAATCTGCCCTGCGCCAGCGGTGAAAATGCAACGAGTCCCTTATGCTTGTCGTGGCACTCTTTTTTCAAATCATTCTTTTCTATCTGTCTGTCGAGAATATTATATCTGTTTTGATTAACAACAAACGGAACATTGAAATCGTGGCACTTATGGTGCATACGGTGCATAGTTTTGCCGTCATAGTTGCTCATACCCACATACAGCGACTTGCCCTGACGGACAATATCGCTCATACAGAGAGCAGTCTCTTTAAGTCCTGTTTCGGGGGTCATACAATGGTGATAAAAAATATCGACATAGTCAAGTCCCATACGCTGTAAAGATTGGTCGAGAGAGGCAATCAAATATTTTCGGCTGCCTCCTCTGCCGCCGTAGGGGCCATCCCACATTTCATAGCCGGCTTTTGTGGCAATGATAATTTCGTCTCGATGTGGTTTTAGATTTTCTTTGAAAATCCTGCCGAAATTTATTTCTGCTCTACCGGGCTCAGGACCGTAATTATTGGCTAAATCAAAATATGTAACACCGTGGTCAAAGGCAGTGAGTACAATATCTTTCATTGTGTCATAGTCTGCATCTACTCCGAAGTTTTGCCAAAAGCCCAATGAAATCTGCGGCAGAACCAATCCGGAGCGACCGCAACGATTATATTTTTGAATATTATATCTGTTTTCGTCAGCTTTGTACATAAATATCAGCCCAAAATTTCTTTAAGCAGCTTTGTAACCTCGGCAGCAGGAGCCTTGCCCTTTAGGGCACGCATACACTGGCCGATAAGGAAGTTGAAGGACTTATCCTTGCCCTCACGGTATTCGGACACAGCCTTTTCGTTAGAAGCAACAACTTCCTCAACGATTGCTTTAATTGCGCCGGTATCGGATACCATTTCCATATTATTCTGCTTAACATATTCCTCGGGATTAACATCGTCATTGAATACGGCGGTGAGCACCTTTTTGGCAGAATCACGAGAAATTTTATTATTTTTAAGAAGGTTTATAATCTCACCCAAAGAGTCTTTGTTAAATCTCATATTTTCGGGCAATGTCTGAGTATCATTGAGCAATTTCATAAGGTCGCCCATAATCCAGTGGGCAGAGTCCTTAGGGCTGTCGGTAATCTCAACTGTTCTGTCGAAAAGGTCAGCATAAGCAACAGCAGAGCAAATCATATTTGCATCGTACTCAGAGAGGCCAAACTCGGTCATATATCTCTCTTTTTTAGCCTCAGGCAATTCGGGGAGAGACTCTCTTATGCCCTCGATATATTCATCGCTAAGTTCTATAGGCGGGAGATCAGGCTCCGGGAAATACTTATAATCCTGAGCGTCCTCCTTAGAACGCATAGAATAAGAAGTACCCTTGCTGTCGTCCCAACGACGAGTCTGCTGAACAACCTTTTCGCCGTCCTCAATAAGTTCAATTTGGCGCTGGGCCTCTGCCTCTACGGCATTGTGGATAGCCTTAAAGGAGTTGATATTTTTCATCTCGGTACGAGTACCGAACTCTGTGGCGCCCTTTTCCATAACAGAGACATTGACATCGGCACGGAGTGAGCCCTCCTGCATCTTACAGTCGGACACGCCGCAGAACTGAAGAATGGCACGGAGCTTTTCGACATACTCAACAGCCTCGTCTGCGCTGGCGATATCAGGCTCGGATACAATCTCAAGAAGCGGAACACCGCATCTGTTATAGTTTACGAGAGTAGAGTCTGTCCACTCATCGTGCACAAGTTTACCTGCATCCTCCTCCATATGAATCTCGTGGATACGAACCTTCTTTTTGCCGCCGTTGATGCTGTCGTTAATCTCAACCCAGCCGTTACGACATATAGGAAGATAGAGCTGAGAAATCTGATAAGCCTTAGGCAAATCGGGATAAAAGTAGTTCTTTCTGTCAAACTTATTGTATTGAGTAATCTCACAGTTGAGAGCAAGACCGGTACGAACTGCGAACTCTACAACCTTTTTGTTCACTACAGGGAGAGTACCAGGCATACCGGAACAAATTTCGCAGACATGGGTGTTTGGCTCGCCGCCAAACTCGGTAGTACAATTACAAAAAATCTTAGTCTTAGTGGCAAGCTCGGTATGAACTTCCAAACCGCAAACAGTAATAAAATCCATATTAACCTACCTCCTTAGACCAAACTCGGTTTTTTAGTATGAAAATCGGTAGCACTCTGATATACATAGCCTGCCGAAAGAATTGTTTTTTCATCAAACGGCTTGCCGATAAGCTGCATACCGATAGGCATATTGCTACTGTCAAATCCGCAAGGAAGAGCCAAAGACGGCAGACCGGCAATATTTATCATAACCGTATAGATGTCACCCAAATACATAGCAAGCGGGTCTGACAAGCCTTCGCCCATCTTAAGTGCAGTGGTCGGTGCAACGGGACCGATAAGAAAATCGTACTTCTCGAATGCCTCACCAAAAGCCTTGCAGATAAGGCCCTTAGCCTGCAATGCCTTTTTGTAATAAGCGTCAAAATAGCCTGATGACAAAACAAAGTTGCCGAGCATAATACGCTTTTTGACTTCCATACCGAAGCCCTCACTTCTGGATTTGAAGTAAACATCACGAAGGTTATTGCAATCCTCTGCTTTGTAGCCATATTTGATTCCGTCAAAGCGGGAAAGATTTGAGCACGCCTCGGCACAAGCAATAATGTAATAGGTGGGAATTGCATATTTGACTATAGGCATAGAAAATTCTTCTACCTCTGCGCCTAGTGATTTGAGTGTATCTGCGGCAGTCTTTACGGAGTCGGCAACCTGAGAATCGATACCCTCACCGAAGAAGTCGGTTGGTATGCCGATTTTTTTACCCTTAAGGTCAGGGATTTTTATATCATCGAGAGTGAAAATTTCGCTCTCCATAGAGGTTCCGTCCTTTTTGTCCTTACCCTTGATTACATTAAATACAGACGCAACATCGAGAACATTCTTTCCGATAGGGCCGATTTGGTCAAGGGAGGAAGCGTAAGCGATAAGGCCGTAACGAGAAACAGCACCGTAGGTAGGCTTAAGTCCGGTTACACCGCAGAAAGAACAGGGCTGTCTGATTGAGCCGCCTGTATCTGATCCGAGAGCAATTACACTCTCATCGGCTGCTACAGAAGCTGCGGCACCGCCTGAGGAGCCACCCGGAACACGAGTAATGTCCCACGGATTCTTAGTTTCGCCGTAATATGAAGTCTCTGTGGTGGAGCCCATTGCAAACTCATCCATATTGAGCTTGCCGAGAGGAATCATATCAGCCGCTTTGAGATTATTGATAACAGTAGCGTCATAAGGCGGCTTAAAGTTATACAAAATTTTTGATGCACAGGAGGTAATCTGTCCCTTTGTGCAGATATTATCCTTAATTCCTACAGGAACACCGGCGAGTGGCGAAACACTTTCGCCGCTGTTAATTTTCTTTTGTACAAGCTCGGCTTGAGCGAGAGCACTTTCCTTGTCGAAAGAGGTGTAGCAGTTATATGTGTCATCCTTTTGTTCTACTGACTTTGCTACGCTCTCAACTGCCTCTGCTGCTGAAATCTCTTTGTTTTTTATTTTTTCTGCAACCTCGAGGGCTGTCATTTCATAAATTTCCATACTGCCCTCCTCAGTCCACAGTCTTAGGTACTACGAAGCAGCCGTCCTGGCTCTCAGGAGCATTGGCTGTAATTTCGTCAGGTGTCATAGACGGCTCAACGACATCGTCTCTCATAACATTAGTCACCGGAAAGCAGTGGCTCATAGCCTCTACTCCATCGGTATCCAGTTCATTGAGCATATCTATATAGGTGAGTATATCCTGGAGCTCCGTGCCCACTTTCTTTTCTTGCTCTTCTGTAAGAGTAATGCGAGCCAGGGACTCCAAATATTTTATTAAATCGGGAGTAATCTGCATATTCTTTGCCTCTTATTTCTTTTCTACAGGTCTGCGAAGTTTTATGTGAGTTTCTCTAAGCTGCATCTCGCTAACTGTGTTAGGAGCACCGAGAAGCATATCCTGAGCGTTGGAGTTCATCGGGAATGCAATAATCTCACGAATGTTTTCCTCATCACGAAGGAGCATAATCATACGGTCAACGCCGGGAGCCATACCTGCGTGCGGCGGTGCACCATAATGGAAAGCATTATACAAAGCGCCGAACTTTTCTTTTACTACGCTCTCGTCATAGCCTACCATACTAAATGCTTTTACCATAACATCGGGGCGATGATTACGAACAGCGCCGGAAGAAAGCTCTACACCGTTACATACGATATCATACTGATAAGCCTTGATAGTAAGAGGATCTTGATTTTCCAATGCGTCCATCTCGCCCTGCGGCATAGAAAATGGATTGTGTGTAAATGCAAGATTGCCGTCCTCATCCTTTTCGAACATAGGGAAATCTGTGATATAGCAGAACTCATACTTGTTCTTATCTATAAGGTCAAGGCGGGTAGCAAGCTCGGTACGAATCATACCGGCAAGTTCATTGACTACCTTAGGTGTATCGCAGATAAAGAACAGAGTATCATCGGTCTCAAAATTGAATATTTCTCTAAGCTCCTGCTTCTTTTCGTCAGGAAGGAATTTGTCGATAGGGCCTTTGTATGAGCCGTCCTCAAGGACTTCGATATAACCGAGACCTTTCATTCCGATTTCGAGAGCATACTTGAGCATTTTTTCAAACCAGCCCTTTGACTGCTTAGCACAACCGTGAACATTGATACCTCTAACCGGTCTACCCTTAAATGCCTTAAATTCGACATCAGAGAAGAAGTCGGTCAAATCGACAATTTCGAGAGGGTTACGAAGATCGGGCTTATCTGTGCCGTATTTCATCATAGCCTCCTCATAAGGAATCTTAACAAACGGCTTTGGTGAAACCTCTTTGCCGCCGCCGAATTTTGTAAATGTGTCATAGAGCACATTGTCTGCTACCTCAAAAACATCCTCCTGAGTAGCGAAAGCCATCTCAAAGTCAAGCTGATAGAACTCGCCGGGTGATCTGTCCGCTCTTGCATCCTCATCTCTGAAGCAAGGAGCAATCTGAAAATATCTGTCAAATCCGGAAGTCATAAGCAGTTGCTTAAACTGCTGAGGTGCCTGCGGCAGAGCATAAAACTTGCCCTCGTGCTTACGGGACGGAATAATGTAGTCACGAGCGCCCTCGGGGGAAGAACAAGTAAGAATCGGTGTGGTAATCTCTGTAAATCCGAGGGAGGTCATCTTTTGGCGAAGATAAGAAACTACCTGGCTGCGGAAAATAATGTTATCGTGCACAGCCTTATTTCTTAAATCAAGGAAACGATATGTGAGACGGACATCCTCTCTGGTATCCTTGCTCTCATCAATCTCAAAAGGAAGATTCTCTGTACAAGGGTTGAGTATATCCAGCTTGTCCACCTTAACCTCAAGCTCGCCTGTGGCAATCTTCTTGTTGATTGTGTCCTCATCACGCTTTACTACAACACCCTCTACGGAGATAACGCTCTCTTTTTTCAGGTGGTTGATAAGGTCGCCGTCATTAACTACAACCTGAGTAACACCGTACTCATCACGCAGGTCGATAAAAGCAACGCCGCCATGGTCACGGATAGTAGCTACCCAACCGGCGAGCTTTACTCTCTCATTCAAGTTATCAAATGTAAGTTCATTACAATTATGTGTTCTGTATGCCATAATCTTTTGTCCTTTCGGAAAAATTCTGTAGTGGATATAAAAATCCAAATTAACGATTAGTATTATAACATACAATGCGTGGATTGTTCAATACCAAAATTATATATTTATATTATATATAATAAGCTATATTTGGTAATAAAGGACAAAAAGCAGTCCTAAGACTGCTTTTTGTAGAGGTTTGTTGATTTATCCAACTTAAAAAGTGCATCGTCGCTGAAACGATAATATGCGCCGTAATCTTCATCGTAAGTGAAATTTGTGCTATCCAAAACCATAAGGCGGTTATCGAACACCAGCTTATTGTCCTCAGACATTGAGTTATAGTAATTTGCCAAAGATTTTTTAGCTTTTTCGTGAGATTGGCAATAAGACCTAAAGTCTGAATTGCCGTAAATAATCGTTGCTTTTCTTTCTTCTATTTTTATATCGTTGCCATAATCGTTCACTGCAGTGGAAGCAAGAGTATCCAAAGCCTTTTGGCTCACCTTTTTATCCGGAACGGAAGTGAGCTCGATAAGAGCATCAATGCCGCCGTCGCCCAAATTTTTCAACTCTGTCACATCTATTGTATCGAGCTTGCCGGAGGTATATGCCGAGACATTATACTCTGCTATACGACTGTCTATATCGGCAAAGCCCACTGCAACAAATATCACACTGCAAATTATGATAATGCTCTGCATATAAGGCAACTTTGGCAAAAAAATATGCAGTACAAAAAATGCGGAAATAACCAACAGCATCGCCATAAATACGGACACCAAAACTCTGTTTTCGGACAAACCGAAAATGGATATATTCAGTCTCATTTTTTGCATAGCACAAACGATGAGCATAACTGTGAATGCCGAAATAAACAGTGACAGGCACTTAACAGATAATATAGATTTCTTATTATCTCGCTTATAGAAAGCGCCCACAAGAGACAAAACAGTCAGATTGATAAGGCAGATGGCAAACATCTCAAAAAATCCTCGTCTCGCAAATGAAGATGCGCTGTACCGGTAGTCATCAGGCAAAATCCCCTTGAATGCACTGAAAAAATACGCAAGCTGAGAAAACAGATAAACGAGATACAAAGCAGAGATAACGGCTAAGAACGAAACACAACCCGACGCCGGTATAGGTCTGCTGTGCGTGCCTTTTTTCTTATCAGCAGAAATCTCTCTGTTGTTTTTGCCGAAAACATAAGCAAAAACATACGGCAAAATTATCAATGCGCCAAAAATCTCAAGAAGGTAGATACCGATATTTGCGGCAATGTTGTCCATCAAGCCCTCAAAGGCGGCATCGGATTTTATCAACAAAGGAACAATAACAGCCACAACAGGCAAAGCTACAAGCACGCCTACAGCCGAGCTGACGGCCTTTTTGTTTTTCTTGGAAGAATGCTTTACCGAGCCAAAAACAAGACCTATGTCCGAAAAGGTTGCGGCAAACGCATCTTTAGCAAAATCAATACAAATCTTAAAACTTCCCTGACCGGAAGTAAAGGTGTGTGTAACGCCCAATGTGAACATACCGTACAAGCCGCCAACCAAAATTATGGTCAAAAAATTAACCAATGTGTCATTGCCGACGGTAAGTGTAAAAGCGGCAAGCAATGACAGCAGTCCGCACAGCACAGCAAATGCAGTAGGCTTTTTTCCTTTTTTATACCCATATAGTGCTGTAATCAAAAGATGAAAAAGGTAAAAAATCGAAAATCCAAAATGAAATCCCTTTGTGCCGAAATCGATCAGCAAAAAAGATGACACGCCAAAGAGAGCAGCGAATAATGTGTCCCTCTTAGTAAATGGTGGATATATTTTCTCTGGATAGGGCTCATATTTGTGCACAGTCGGCGACGGTGTGGAATATATCTCTGCCATAACTAATC